>CAVBRV010000038.1:10353-18296 GCA_963597965.1 Paludibacteraceae bacterium
CTGTGATTTATGAAGCGGTGACAAAAGGGTTGGATAAAAATGCGGAGACATATACAACTGGCAATGGTTGGATTCCTTTTTTGCCAATCGGAGTAAAGCTAAGTAGAGTTGGTATGCACCATAATATCATCTTAGGAAAAATGTTATGTACTGCACCTAAAGATGAACAGGATACTTTGGAGTTTTATTATTGCGCTGCAAATGTACATTTTGATGGCGTTTCTGGAGATTTGAAAAGAATGTGGTTCAATTCAAAAGAAAAGGAAATGTACATGGTACATAAAGATGATTTGCTAATTGTTGAAGGTGGAGCGGGTGCTGGCGGAGCCGCAGTCGTTACTACTGAACCAGAGAAAAGTACATTCATTCAAAATTCTATTATGATAGCGAGAAGCTATGATGGAGACAATCGATATTCATGCTATTTGATTCAGGCTTTAGTAAAATATGGATATGTTGATATGGTATGTAATAAAGCTACCATTCCTCATTTCACAAAATCTAAAGTTTCCGATATTCCTTATCCTGTTTTTAATGAAAATGAAAAACGTATTATTGCTGATTATTTAGATGAAAAGACTGCGGCGATAGATTCTTTGATTTCTGAAAAAGAAGCACTTATTCAAGACTTGGAAGCCTACAAAAAATCTCTCATTTACGAAGTGGTCACCGGCAAGCGACGCGTGGGAGAACAGTAGGAAAGTTGGTGGTGAATTACTTTAAATACGTATGATAGGTCCGTAGGACATCTCCCCCATCGGGGCAATGTTGTTAAGTTAAGAAAGCGGTATAAAAACTACCGTCATTTCGACCGATCCTATTTGTGCTTGATGGCATAAAAGTCTTGAAATGATTTGTGTCCCTGAGTGGAGAAATCTCTTCAGCAGTAGCGATAAGGGCTTAATGACAAATCTGTTTCATGGCACTGTTTCCTGGTTTCTAGCAGATAATCCCTTTTCTGTCTATAAGCCCTTACCGCAAGTGCTGAAGAGATTTCTCCACTCAGGGACACAAATCCATTTATACCGCTTTCTTCATTTCGCACAAATACGACCGGTCGAAATGACGCTATATATGATACCGCAATCCTTAACTTAATAGCATTAGGGGGCAGGGGGGATAGCTTGCACTGGCGGGATATAAACCAACTGATACATAGCGATGACAGGCCCGTAGGGCAGTCCCCCCATCGGGGGGAAGGTGGTGCCGTAGGCACCAAAGGGGGTGCATTTCCCTCGGCCGTAAGGCCGGTTGTATGGTTTTCTGAATACGAAGCGGAATAAAAATATTTTGACATCAATGAAACATCGCAATGTATACCGCCTTGTATTTAGAAAACCATACAACCAGCCTACGGCTGAAAAAATGCACCCCCTCTGCCTTCGGCATCTCCCCCGAAGGGGGCGACGTCCTATGGACCACTCATTGGTATTTAATACCGCTAGAGCAGGCTATCCCCCGCTGCACTCGCTATGCTCGTTACGCCACCCCCTTCCAAAGGAAGGGGGCAAAAGGTAGTGATGATAGCGAAAGAAGCCATAGCGGCCAACCTCAAACCTCAAACCTCAAACCCAAAACCCTAATCCCTAATCCCTAATCCCTAGTCCCTAGTCCCTAGTCCTTAGTGACTAGTCACCAGTCACTAGTCACCCAAACCCGAAAGGAGCCATCTATGTCAGAAAACGAAAAACAATTTGAAGCAAATATCGAAGCCTTTTTGATTTCTCCTGCCGGTGGGTATGAGAAAGCCACCGATGCGGGATATACGTTTTCAGAAGATATGGCTCTGGACATTCATACCCTGGTGGATTTCGTGAAGGCTACTCAGCCTTTGGCATGGCAGCGGTTTGAGAAGCAATGTCATTCCGATGTGTATAAGAAGTTTTACACTTGCTTTGAAAATGCGGTTTCGACCTATGGCCTCTTGGCGGTGCTTCGTCATGGGTTCAAGCATCGGGGGATTTCGTTCCGTGTCTGCTATTTCAAACCGGAGTCTACTTTGAACGCAGCGGCGGTGAAGCATTATGAAGCCAATGTGTGCCAGTGCATCCGGCAGTGGCATTATTCTAAGAAAAATCACAATTCGGTGGATATGATGCTCGCTATCAATGGAATTCCGGTGGTGGCACTGGAATTGAAGAATCAGCTGACGGGACAGTCGGTGGATGATGCGAAGCTTCAATGGCAGGAGGATCGGGACCCAAGGGAGCCGGCGTTCACTTTGAATCATCGTATTTTGGCGTATTTCGCTGTGGACCTTTATGAGGTGTGGATGACGACCCAGCTCAAGGGGCGGGCAACGTATTTCCTTCCTTTCAATCAGGGGTCGAATGGAGCCGGTCGTGATGGGGGCGCTGGTAATCCGCAGGCGGACGGGGATGGATATGTGACGTCTTATCTGTGGGAGAAGGTGCTACAGAAGGATAGTCTTTTGGATATCATCCAGAAGTTCATCAGCTTCGAGGTGAAGACGGAAAAAGTGAATGGGAAGAATGTCACCACGAAGCGGCTTTTATTTCCTCGTTTCCACCAGCTCGATGTGGTGCGGAAGCTCATCGCTGACGTCAAAGCGCATGGTTCAGGGAGGAATTACTTGATACAGCACTCGGCGGGTTCTGGAAAGTCCAATTCTATCGCATGGACGGCGTACCGATTGGCGTCTTTGCACGATGAGAAAAATGTGCCTATCTTTTCGTCGGTGGTGATTGTGACGGACCGGCGGAATCTGGATGACCAGTTGCAGGAGACGATGACGGGATTTGACCATACGCTGGGGAGTGTGTGCACCATTGATAAGAATAAGTCGTCCAAGGATTTGCGGGATGCCTTAAATGATGGGAAACGAATCATCGTGACCACGTTGCAGAAGTTCCCTGTCATTTATGAGGAAGTGGATGATAGCAGGGGAAAACGATTTGCTATCATTGTGGATGAGGCCCATTCGTCTCAGACGGGGCAGTCCGCCATGAAATTGAAGGCGGCTTTGGCAGATACCACCGATGCTTTGGCGGAGTATGCGGAAATCGAGGGAAAAGCGGAGGAAGAGACGCCTGATTTCCATGATCGCATGGTACAGGAGCTCATTTCTCATGGACGGCATCAGAATCTGTCTTTCTTTGCTTTCACGGCGACGCCGAAGAGTTCGACGTTGGAAATGTTTGGCACAGAAGCGGCGGATGGTTCGTATCATCCTTTTCACGTGTATTCCATGCGGCAGGCCATCGAGGAGGGGTTCATCCTGGATGTGCTGCAAAATTATATGACCTATAAGACTTGTTACCAGATTGCGAGGAATACGGAGGAGAATCCTGAGGTACCCCAGTCTAAGGCTTTGAAAACTATCAAGAAATATGCGGAGCTCCATCCGTATAATATCCAGCAGAAGTCGGCCATCATCGTAGAAACGTTCCGAGATGTGACGAAAAAGAAAATCAAGGGCCAGGGGAAGATGATGGTGGTCACATCGTCTCGTTTGGCGGCGGTGCGGTATTATCATGAAATCAAAAGATACTTGGCGCTTCATCATGATGAGGATGTGGAAATCTTGGCTGCTTTTTCTGGCTCTATCCGAGACCCGGAGGATGGGCTAGGGACGGAATGGACGGAGAGTAAGCTGAATGGGGTGAGCGAATCTCAGACGAAGCAAGTCTTTCGAGAAGAGGGGCATATCCTGATTGTGGCGGAAAAGTATCAGACCGGTTTTGATGAGCCTCTTTTGCATACCATGATTGTGGATAAGAAGCTCCGCGGCGTAAAGGCGGTGCAGACCTTGAGCCGGCTGAATCGGACGCATCCCGATAAAGAGGATACCTTCATTTTGGATTTCGTAAATACGAAAGACGATATCTTAGAGGCCTTTCAGCCTTTTTATCAGGAAACGTCTTTGTCAGAGGAAGTCAATGCGGATTTGATTTATAAGACCCAGAAGATGCTTCGGGATTTCCATGTGTATGATGAGATGGATATCCATCATGTGACGGCTATTTATTTTGATGAAGAGAAACGGAAAACGAATCAAATCCAGGCGGCTATCACCAATGCGCTTCTTCCTATCCAGAAACGGTACAATGATTTGAATCAGGAAGAGCGGTATCAATTCCGCAAACTTTGTCGCAGTTTCGTGAAATGGTATGGGTATATCACCCAGATTGCGCGCATGTTTGATAAGGAGATGCATGAGGAGTTTATTTTCTGCTCCTACCTATCGAAGGTCATTCCGGCGGAACGGACCACGCCTTTTGATTTGGGAAATCGGGTGAAGCTCACGTACTATAGTTTAAAGAAAACTTTTGAAGGGGCCATTCCTCTGTCTGAAACTAAAGGCGTCTATGGCCCTGCCAAAGGAAAGAAGCCCATCAAATTGGTGGAAACACTCAGTCCCTTGGAGCAGGTCATTGCGAAAATTAACGAGGAGTATGCTGGAGATTTCACCGAAGGGGATCGAGTGGTGATTACCCATCTCCATGAAAAGCTGAAGGGCAATAAAAAACTCCTGAAAGCTGCGAAAGCTGACGGGAGAGAAATGTTCATTCATAGTATATTTCCGAAACTCTTTGAAGATACGGCTCAAGAAGCCTATGTGGAAAGTACAGAAACTTATACCCAGCTTTTTGAAGATGGGAAGAAATACCAGGCGATCATGAATGCTCTGGCACAGACACTTTTTGATGAATTGTCGAGGGGCTAGGGGGAGTGATGATAGCTCGTAAGTAAGTTTACACCTTATTTATCGCCCCCGTCGAGGTAATGTCATTAAGTTAAGGATTTGCACGAGTAGGGATGATTTCGCTTGCGGTTACAGGTTACTCAAGGTTCTCAGGGTTCTAAGGTTGCTCAGGTTTCTTGAATGTGCTAATAGATGCTAGTGGCATCAGCTCGTTCGAGAAACCTTTAGAACCTTTAGAACCATTGGAACCTTTAATGTAGAAATCATCGCATATTTCGCTTAGCATAATGACATTGCCAGAAAAATGGGACAAAAGGAATAGACTATTCACCGCCAACTGCCAACCGCCAACTGCTAACTGCTAACTGCTAACTGCTAACTGCCAACTGCCTACTGCTAACTGCCTACTAGTATGCTATAATAAAAACTATGGAAAATAATAATGTACAACACAAAAAGACTGTATCCTTCATTACTCTTGGCTGCAAGGTCAATCAGTATGATAGCGATGCCATGCGGACCCTGTTCATTCGGAATGGGTATCGCCAAGCGGAGGGGGATGACGCCGATGTGTACGTCATCAATACCTGCTCTGTCACCAGTATAGGGGACAGGAAATCTCGTCAGATGGTGCGGCGGATTCGCCGGGCCCATCCGGATGCCATCATTGCCGTGGCGGGGTGCTATGCCCAGCTGGCACCGGAAGTATTTGAAAAAATGGGAGACGTGGATGTCATCGTCGGGCACCAGAACCGTTCCCAGATTGTGCAATATGTAGAAGAAGCCAAACACAGTGACAAGCCGCTCAATGAAGTGGTGGATATCATGAAAGTGAAGGACTTTGAAAATATGGAAGTCGACCCGGAAGGAGAAGTGAAGACTAGGGCTTTCATCAAAGTCCAGGAAGGCTGCGACAATTATTGCACCTTCTGCATCATTCCCTATGCTAGAGGCCGGCTGAAGTCGCGGTTGCAAAAAGATGCGGTGGAGGAAATCAAGAAATTGGTGGCCCGCGGCTACCGAGAAGTGGTGCTGACTGGGATTCATCTAGGAAATTACGGGAAGGATCTCCATGATGGGACCTCCCTTTCTACTTTGGTATCGGAGTTGGTGAAGATTCCCGATTTGCTTCGCATTCGCCTGGGGTCCATCGAATCGGTGGAACTGTCAGAAGAGCTGATTCAAATCATCCATAACGAACCGAAGGTGTGCCGTCATCTGCACCTTCCCATCCAGTCTGGTTCGGATAGCGTGCTTCGGGGCATGAATCGTCACTATCGCCTGCCTCAGTACAAGAAACTCATTTCCGAACTCCGAGAAAAGATTCCAGGCTTGGCTCTTACCACGGACCTCATCGTGGGATTCCCGGGGGAAACGGAAGAAAATTTCCAGGAGACTTTGGAAACACTGAAAGAAATCCAATTCTCCGGGATTCACGTATTTCCTTACTCCCAGAGAACCGGCACCCCCGCGGCCACCTATCCGAACCAGGTGTCCAATGAGGTGAAAAAGGAGCGAGTGCATCGGGTGCAGGCCTTGGAAAAGGAAATCGCCCTGGGCTATCGCCAGCAATTCCTAGGAAAAGTGGTTCACGTGCTGGCTGAAGAAATCAAGAATGGCTACTACGAAGGCCTCACCGATGAATACATCCGCGTCACCATCCAATCCGATGGCGTAGAACGGGGCCATCTCTATCCGGTTTTGGTCACAGCCATTACGGAGGATGGGATGGAAGGGGTCGTATCCAAGTGACTGGTATCCAAGTGACTGGTAGACTAGTGACTGGTGACTAGGAATTATCGGGGATAAGGTTATTATTTTGCTAATTCCGCTAGAGGCAATAGAATAGAATTGGCTAGCGTAGGGGTTAAAAAGGTTATGAAAGGTTATGATTCAAACTTCCTACCCATAAAATGAGGATTCGTTTTGATGCTGTCAAAGAAATAAGGATTTGTGTTAGCAGCACTAGCGTCATTTCGACCGGGCGTATTTGTGCAAAGTGACGATAAAGAAATAAATAGATTTGTGTCCCTGAGTGGAGAAATCTCTTCAGCACTAGCGGTAAGGGCTTAAAGACAGAAACGGGATTTGTCATCAAGCCTTTATCGCTGGTGCCGCTGAGATTTCTCCACTCAGGGACACAAATCATTTCATAACTTTTACATCATCAAGCACAAATATGATCGGTCGAAATGACGGTTTCGCTGCTACCTTCTTCTTATTTTAACAAGATCCCCTTGGAGGTCCCGATGGGTCTATCATCCGTATTTAAATGCCTCTTGATGCCGCACTATATCGAGGTAAAGTGTATTTCTGAGGTGGGAAGTTTGAGTTATGATTATCCATACAGTTTCACATAACCCTTATAACCTTTTATAACCTTGATGAAGGCGTTTTCTTGCTTTATGGTTGTAAGCGAAATCAGTAGAATAATAACCCAGTCACAAGTCACGAGTCACTAGTCACTCATTTATATCCAAAGAGGAGGAAAACATCATGTCAGATTGCATTTTTTGTAAAATCGCTGCCGGTGAAATTCCGAGCACCAAAGTCTATGAAGATGAAAATTGGTTCGCTTTCAAGGACATCGAACCTTGCGCTCCGGTGCACATCCTTTTGATTCCGAAGAAACATGTGGACAACATCCTGGCTTTCGATGAAGAATACAACAAAAACTTCGCCGATTTCTTCCTGATTGTGAAGAAAATTGCTGAAGAACAGGGCCTGAAAGAAAGCGGCTTCCGCCTTGTTATGAATACTGGCGAAAAAGCAGGACAGTCGGTGTTCCATTTCCACGCCCACATCATCGGCGGGAAAGAAATGGGCTGGCCGCCGTTTCCGGAAGAAAAATGAGGAATTAGGAATGAATATTAGTCCCGTATTGGATAGAATAACATCATGATTTATACCGCTAGAGCAGCCCCCTCTGCCTACGGCATCTTCCCCAATGGGGGCGATATATAAGGTGTAAATTTACTTGGCGGCGTATGATAGTTTGGAAGCGCCGCAAATTATTGAAGGTTATTATTCTGCTACATTCTTCATTGTAACAAGTAGGATATGCCGCCTGCCAAAAGGTTATAAAGGGTTATAGAGGGTTATGCAAGTATGAAATCATATAACTCAAACTTCCCACCTAAGAAATATTACTTTTCGTCGATGCAGTCTGATATCAAGCTGTATTTAAATTGAAATGATAGGCCCATTGGGCATCTCCCCCTCCGGGGGAGAAATAAAAAGAGGGGGTGCATTTCCCTCGGCCGTAAGGCCGGTTGTA
>CAVBRV010000039.1:0-17922 GCA_963597965.1 Paludibacteraceae bacterium
TTTCTGCACTGAACCACTTAACTGTACCTTTCATGGAAATTCCTCCTAAAAAAATTACTACACTGCTCCAAGCGAGCATGAATAAACAATACCATATATTTATGATTGCGTCAACCGAAAGTTTTTTGTTACTGGTTGTTGGTTGTTGGTTGTTTGGCCCCAACAACTAACAACCAGCAACCAACAACAGTCGTTATAGCCCCCATCAAAAAAGAGCAGCGTATAGCGCTGCCCTATGTCACGATTAAAGCACTTGTGACAAGAATGCTTTCGTTCTCTCTTCCTTGGTATGTTCAAATACATCCTCCGGCTTGCCTTCTTCTACAATGACACCGCCATCGATGAAAAGAACACGGTCCCCCACTTCTCTGGCGAATCCCATTTCATGGGTCACCACCACCATGGTCATGCCCTCTTCAGCTACTTCTTTCATGACATCTAGCACTTCATGCACCATTTCTGGATCCAGTGCAGAAGTCGGTTCATCGAAAAGAAGGGCCTTCGGTTTCATGGCTAACGCCCGAGCGATGGCTACGCGCTGCTGCTGACCACCTGAAAGCTGGGGCGGTTTGTAGTCCGCTTTATCTTCCAATCCAACTTTCTTCAGCAGTGCCATTCCTCTTTCATAGGCTTCCTTTTTAGAAATTTTTCTGACTTTCATAGGGGCCAACATGAGATTTTGAATGACTGTCATGTGAGGAAATAGGTTGAATCGCTGAAAAACCATGCCTACTTCTGTACGCACTTCATTGATATTTTTCTCTCCATTAACCACCATACCATCGAAGGTAATGGTGCCTGTGGTGGGTGTTTCTAGTCCATTGATACAACGAAGCATGGTACTTTTCCCAGAGCCAGAAGGGCCAATGATGACCACCACTTCTTTTTCCTTGACCTTCACACTAATATCTTTCAAGACCGTCAGGTCTCCGAATTTTTTACTGATATGATTGATTTCAATCAATGTATTTTCTTCTGCCATCTTATCTCTTCTCCATCCAAGCAACCAACCGAGAAATAGCCAATGTCATAATCAGGTATAATATGGCAACTGTCGTCCAGATTTCAAAAGAGCCATAAGTTTGTGCAATAATCAGCTGCCCACGGCGGGTCAGTTCTTCAAATCCGATAACCGATACCAAGGAGGAATCTTTCAGCATAGCGATAAATTCATTACCCAATGGCGGGAGAATATTTCTAAAAGCCTGCGGCAGGATGACATAGTACATAGTCTGGCCCCAAGACAGTCCCAAAGAACGGCCTGCTTCCATTTGCCCTGGGTCGATAGCTTGGATGCCGGCACGGAAAATTTCCGATACATAGGCACCACTATTGATCCCACAAGCAGCTACAGCTGCCACGAAAGGTTCTACCCGGTGTCCCGTCATGATTGGCAAGGCGAAGTAGATGAGAAATATCTGCACCAAAAGCGGCGTCCCACGGATGCAATCTGCATAAATAGCCGCAATGATGCGCAGTATTTTCACTTGGGAAATACGGGCAATGCCTACAAATAAGCCGATACAGAAACCAATCGCCACACTGACGGCCGTGATTTCAATCGTCACCCCTGCGCCTAGTAGCAAAATAGGCAGGGCATTCTTAATCAGTTCAAAATCCATTTCTATTGCTCCTTGCTATGAAAACAGGTTTCTCAGGTTGCTAAGGGTTCTCAAGTTTCTCAGGTTCAGATAGCGATATTTCACTAAACTCTAAAAATTTGCACCTACCAAAACAAGGTAAGGCCAACTTTATCATTAACCTGAGCGACCTGAGAAACTTGAGCAACCTATAACTAATATCCGTTTTCATCATTCATAGTGATCTACCAAGTACAGCATACGCACTTGGAAATACTTGTAACATTATACAATTACGCTGTATAAATAGCAATAGCATAAAAGTAGGCAGTTAGCAGTTGGCGGTAGGCAGTTAGCAGATACCATACCGCCTACTGCAAACTGCTTACTGCTAACTACCTACCGCCAACTTTCAATCCAAATGCGCCGTCTGATTCAAGGAGAAAAGCATATTCATGTCGGACATATTCTGTTCTCCTACATAATGACGGATGGTGGTAATACTGGCATTGGAGAGACCCATATTCCAAGACCTAGCCAAGGGAATGTCAATCATAGCACAAATGATGGTCCGAAGAGCTGCTCCATGACTAACGATAGCGTAGATTTTATTATCTCCTCGCTGCAGCAACTCATGGATAAAAGCCATGGTTCGCTTTTGGCAATCCAAGAAAGATTCTCCGTGAGGCAAGCGAAGTTTGTCTGGATGATGATACATTTCATCCATCATTCCCGGCCAAAGGGTATCAATTTCTCCAAATGTTTTTCCCTCCCAATCCCCAAAGCAAAGTTCCTGCAACGCTGGCACCAGCTCCAATGGTAAATGATGGGTATCCGCAATGCCCTGGGCCGTAATTCTTGCCCGCTGTAAAGGACTAGCAATGACGCCATCTAAGGGAATCGACTGGAAATAGTCTTTCGTCTTTTCCGCTTGTTGCAATCCCAAGGCAGATAATTCTACATCCGTGGAACCTTGGTAGCGCCCCGTCTTATTCCATTCCGTTTCTCCATGACGGATGAGGTAAAGTGTAATCATAGAGTTCTCCTTTCAAGTTGGCAGTAGGCAGTTCGCAGTCGGCAGATACCATAATGTCTACTGCAAACTGCTGACTGCCTACTATTTACTGCCTACCATTCAAAGCTAACCGCATGCCGCTAATCAATTTCCTATTTTCCTCTTCTGTCCTGACGGCGATGCGAAAATAGGTATCATCTAATCCTTCATAGTTCCCGCATTGCCGGATATATAGGAAATAAGGGGCCAAGGCTTGTTGTAAATCCGCGGCGGTAGATCCATCAGTCAAGCGGCAAAGAATAAAATTCACGCAACCTGGTAGTACTTCCATACCCGGCCATTTTTCCAATTCCTGTACCAAGTAATTTCTTTCTTTTTGGCAATAAGAAATCGTTTTCTCTATATAGGTAGTGTCTTGCACCGCCTGTGTCATATAGAGCTGAGCCAAACCATTGACATTCCAGGGGATCAAACTGTTTCTCAGTTTCTGGCACAAGGCCGGAGCGAGGAAAGCGCAACCTATGCGAAGTCCCGGCACCGCATAAAATTTGGTAAGCGACATGACCACAGCCCCATAGGAAATTTCTTTAAAGAGCTGCCGATAGGAATATCCGTCACCCAAGAAATCAATGAACGATTCATCGATAATCAAGAAGCAGTCTCGTTCTTTCACCCAAGACAAGACTTGGTCCAGCTTGTCTTTCGGCAAAAGCTGCCCATCAGGGTTATTCGGATGCCCCAGATACAGCACGGTATGCCTTGTCAATTTCTTGTCCAAATCATCCAAAGGAAGAACAAAGCCATTTTCTCTATGAAGTAGCACCGAATCCACCGGGCAATGAATGGCTTCGGCAGATAAACGGTATTCACTAAAGGCCGGAGCCGTGACGAGAACTTTTTCTGGATGCAACTGTTCCACCAGCTTGTACATCAATTCGGTAGCTCCATTTCCTAAAGCAATCGTGTCTTCTGGCATGTCATACCGATGGGACAATGCTTTTTTGAGATCCCGGCATTCTACATCAGGATAACGGAGCGTTTCTCTCTCCCATCCACAACAAAGGGCTTTCTTACCCAAAGGAGAAAGCCCTAACGGATTGATATTGATGCTGAAATCAATGACTTGATTTCTTTCTTTTTCTGGAAGGCCGAATACGTCCCCTCCGTGACGAGCCGATTTGATACTCATGTTCCTTTACCTCAAATCTAGTGACGTGTGACTAGTGACTGGATTTGCATTTTCCTAGTCACCAGTCACTAGTCACCCAATTTCTATCATCATTCCCCGATTGGTCACGCTAACGCGGTCCAAGTAAGAAACCTGGGGAATTTCTTTTCCTATCTGTTGTCGGATAACGGTCACATCCATGCCACTTTCCACAATGAGTCCTAAGACGGTACCACTATGAGCACAGACCACACCATGACCGCCCGCTTCTTTTCCTACTTGATAGAAAGCATCCAACTGTTTTTTATATAAAATTTTCTGATTACAAAAAGCACTGATGGTGGCTGCCGTTCCAATATCTTCTATAGATTGCTGTGCAATCCCCCGTTCCAATAAAGTCAGTGCTTTTTGTATCTCTCTTTCATTTTCTTTTTGCAGGAGAATCAAATCAGCCCTGGAATTGAACGCCATGGTATCCACTTCGCCGCCACAATCATAGATGAGAATATCCATAGCCGGACAAAGTCCCATGGGACGAATCAATTTCCCTTGACGATAGTCAAACTGTACAATGCCTTCAAAAAAAGTCGCATCACTGGGCTCAATCGATAAGGCGATATGGGCAATTTCTTCTGCAGAGAGTTTCCGCCCCAGCTGCAGTGCCACGGCTTGCGCCACCGCACTAATATCAGCGGTGCTAGATGCCAGGCCTTTCCCTTTGGGAATAGCGGAATCCAAATGAACATAAAAAGGAAATTCCTTTTCCCCTAGATATTCCAGTGTTTTTTTGACTGCTCGACAAGCTTTGACCGGAAGTTTTTCTTTTTTATCATCCACCGATGCCACGGCGTACCGATTGATGGGACAGGTCACCATGAAGGAGGAACCTTGTGCATAGCCTTGAATAAACTCACCGCAAGATCCCGGTGATCGGACTAAGAAAGCCATACACTCCCCCTCGTAAGAATGACATACAACAACGCAATAAAGGTTTCTGTAATCTGATTGACAAAGCCATAGGTGTCTCCAGTGACACCATCAATTTTTTCAAGAATCCAATGATTTAATCGAAGCCCCAAAAGCAAGGCTGCCCCAGCCATAAGCACATACAAAAATCCGAAATACAGTGCGGGCAGAAGAGCCGTCACCATCGCAATTTCTACGGCCCAACGGCTCCGATAGGCGGCGAACGATTTCCCCATTCCATAGGGCCGGGCGTAGGGATATTCACAAATGCTGATGACTAGATTTAATCGACCCAATGTAGGCATGGCGATGAGTACCATATATAAGGAAGCATCTGTAGAACCTAGGCAAAGAGTAGTCAAAAGGACATAAATCAAAATGGAAAGCATGCCAAAGGAACCAATCAAACTGTCTTTCATGATTTCCAAGGATCGCTCTTTGGAACGGCCCGAAAAGAGCCCATCCGCAGAATCCATGAGCCCATCCGCCAAAGTCCCGCCAGTGAGGAAAAGTTCCCCTACTACTAGCAAAAATCCCGTCAAAAGGGGCACGTCTAAGGGCTGCATCAAGAAATAAATCAGGCACATAAAAGCCCCAATGATCCAGCCAATGAGAGGGAAATAGGAAACACTTTTCCCAAATTCTTCATCATTCCATATGGTTTTATTGGAAATATGGATACGGGTCAGAAATTGTAGCCCCACGAGAAATGCATTCATATTGTATCACCTATAAAAGTTAGCAGTTAGCAGTTGGCAGTTGGCAGTTGGCGGTCGACGGTTCACAGGAAAAGCCTTCCACACTGCGTTCACTGTTGTTAGTTGTTGGTTGTTTGGTTCCAACAACTAACAACTAATCACCAATCCGATTTCTTGCTATAAAAAAATGAACGATTCACAACTTTTTACTGCCTACTGCAAACTGCTAACTGCCTACTAATTCACTAAGAAAATCACAACCGACTCTGCCAGAATGAAAAGAATGGTGGCGCCGTACATCAACATAATGGATGTCATAATGTGGTCTGCTTTCAATGGCACATCGGGATCGCCCATGTATTCACGAAATTCCGGTTTTCCTTCGTAATAATTGTAGCCGCCCAGACGGACATGCATAGCGCCAGCCACGGTAGCTTCGGCGTAACCGCCGTTGGGACTGGGATGTTTCGGTGCATCTCGCAAACCGATTTTAATGGCATTTTTCCAATCCAAGCGGAGCAGGAACGCTGCCACCACGAAAAGAACATAAGTAATGCGAGCCGGAATATAATTCAGCACATCATCTAACCTTGCTGCAAAGCGACCGAAGAACAGATACCGATCATTTTTATAGCCCAGCATGGAGTCCATCGTATTTCCTGCCCGATAGACAGCCGCTCCGATGGGCCCGAAGAGAAGGAAATAGAAGAGAGGCGAAATGATACCATCTGTGGTATTTTCGGCCACCGTTTCAATGGTGCCTCTCGCAATATCGCCTTCCTCCAAGTTTTCTGTATCGCGCCCCACAATCCAGCTGAGCCGTTTCCGAGCAGTCACGATGTCCCCCTCTTTCAGGAGATGGTAAATTTCTAGTCCATCTCTCGCTAGAGACCGGGGTGTGATGGTGAAATACAAAATCACCGTACTAATAGCCCCATAGAGAAGAATCCCCGCCTGATTTCCTAACCAAATGAGGAAACCAGTAATCAGACCTACCGTAAAGAGGACTAGGAGCACCACCAACATCCCTCGGATGAACATATTTCCATCCGACGTCTTCACCTTGGGATAAAGCTTATTTTCATAAAAGGAAATCAAATTTCCTATGAGAACCACCGGATGATAATTCGACCGGGGATCCCCATACACCGTATCCACCACCAACGCCGCTAACGGAATAGCTGCATATAGGACGGAATAATACCAGCTCTCCACTTATTCTTTCCCCAAAATGTCATAGAATGTATCCATATCGAAATGTTTCCGTACGGTATCTGCCAAACGGTCAAATTCGGATTCCTTGTACTGACGGTAACGGAATTGGATAGGCAGGTCCTTGAGACCTTTCCGGCGACGCAGCGCATTGACCACTTCGCGGCGGATTTCATCATTATCAAAAATACCGTGGCAATAGGTGCCAAACACATTGTGGGCTTCATTGATGAAACCATCCATCAAGTCCACCGGTTCTTCACTTCGCTGGGTAATATGGAAAAGAGACTGGGCAGGCTTTGTCAGGGTTGTTTCGCCCATATGAATTTCATAGCCCCGCATCTGTTTCCCAGAGAAATGCATGTCCAAGAACGGCAAGTCGTCACAATCGAATAGCACCTGGTAGGTATTTTTCTTACCATGCATAGCTGTGGTATACGGCAAGAGGCCGAGCCCTTCCACTTCATCGTTATCACTTTCCACATGAAGCGGGTCACACACCTTTTCGCCCAGCATCTGATAGCCACCGCAAATCCCGATGACCGGTACGCCTTGAGCGGCCAATTCTTGAATTTCCTTCGCATACCCCTGGCGTTTCAGATAGAGTAAATCTTCGGTGGTATTCTTACTGCCTGGCAGCATGATAAGGTCTGGTATCCCCAGTACATCCCCTTTTTGTACGAAACGAACATTCACATCTGGTTCGTGATTCAGTGCATCGAAATCGGTGAAATTGGAAATTTTCGGTGTCTGAATGACCGCAATGTGAATATCTCTCATCACATGGTCACTCGGAATGTCTTGCAAGGAAACAGAATCTTCGTCATCGATGCCCAGTTTATCCAAGTAGGGAATAACGCCCAGCACCGGAACCCCTGTCTTTTCTTTCAGAAAAGTCAATGCCGGTTCTAACAGGGTAATATCCCCTCTGAATTTATTGATAACAAGACCCTTCACCAGCGCTCTTTCATCGGGATCCAAAAGTTCCAAGGTCCCCACGATAGAAGCCAAAGCGCCGCCGCGGTCAATATCAGCAATCAGAAATACCGGAGCCTGGCATTCTTTGGCAATGCGCATATTGACAATATCATTCTTTTTCAGATTCACTTCCGCCGGACTGCCAGCCCCTTCGATAACCAGTGCATCATAGTGGGTTTCCATATAAGCCAGCGCTTTTTTGACGCTGTCCCAGGCTTTCTGGCTATATTTATTCTGGTAATCGGAAGCGCTGTAATTGCCCACAGACTGTCCCAAAAGAATAACCTGGGAACAGGAATTACCAGTCGGTTTCAAAAGAACGGGATTCATCTCCACAATCGGGTCCTCGCCAGCTGCTTCCGCCTGCGCTACGGTAGAGCGTCCCATTTCCCCACCAGAACGAGTGACATAGGAATTGAGAGCCATATTCTGTGCCTTAAACGGCGCGGTATGGTACCCATCCTGGGTCAGAATTCGGCAAAATGCGGTGGTCAAAATACTCTTTCCGACATGGGAACTGGTTCCCTGAAACATGACTTTCTTTGCAATTTTTGTCATTCTATATCACTCCTATGTAAGTTTACTCCTTAATTTATAGCCCCTTTGGGGCAATGTCATAAAGTTAAGGTTTGAGTCAGTAGGTATGCTAACACTTGCGGTTACAGGTTTCTAAAGGTTCTAAGGGTTCTAAGGTTCCTCGCATGTGCCGATGAACACTAGCGTTATTTGCTCATTCGAGAATACTTTAGTACCCTTAGTACCCTTAGAACCTTTAGTACCCTGAACAACCTGTACATCAACAGAAATCACACCCACAAACTGCCAACTGCTAACGACCAACCGCCAACTTCACCTGTATATCTTTCAAGTTCACCGTAATCCCAGCGATGGACAAATACACCGCCCCGGCTCGTTTGGCGATATATTGATTGGCTAGTCCCACCAAATCCCGATAGACACGGCTCATCGCATTGGCCGGCACGATGCCCATGCCAAGCTCATCGGAAACAAAGATGATTTCCTTGTCCTTTGCTTTGGAAATAGCGTCAAACATGCCATCCAAATCTTTTTCCAACGCCTGCTGCAATGTTTCCAAATCAGAAACACCCAACGTTTCTGATACAGCATCTTTCATATGATCCATTAAAAGATTATTCACATACATGGTAATGCAGTCAAAAAGAATGACATCTGCCTCTTTCAAAATGTCATCCATCACCTCTGCACCGCCATGCATCACTTCAAAGGTCTTCCACTCTTTAGGGCGCCTTTCTTGATGCAAAATGACGCGATATTTCATTTCCTCATCAAAAATCTGGCTCGTCGCGATGTATCCCTTTCTTTTCCCTGTAGAACGATACATCAGCTTTTCAGCAAATTCACTCTTGCCACTGCGCGCCCCACCAAGAACCAAGCTCAATTTGTTTTCCATATCCCACCTCGACTTCCGTCAATGACGACATATACACGATACATTTTACCACACAAAGGAGGGAATTTGTAGAGTGAGGTTCTGGGGAACGTTTACGGCTAGTTGTTAAGTTAAGGATTAGAGTAACTAGGAATGATTCCGCAAGAGATTACAGGTTGCTAAAGGTTCTCAGGGTTCTAAGGGTACTCAGGTTCCTCGAATGTGCCAATAATCGCTATCGTCATTAGCTCATTCGAGAAACGTGAGCGGCTTTAGCATCCTGAGAAACCTGAGTAACCTTTATATCAGCAGAAATCATCGCATATTTCGCTTAACTTAATACCATTGCCACTCACTTGAAATTTTCAAGAATTTCCTCATGCCTACCTCTTGAAAAATTAAAGACTTCCTCATGCAGTATTTACGGCCCTCCTAAACAATGCTACAATGAGGGCGTCAAAGATTCTGGTTGTTAGTTGATTGTAAACTGTCAACAGTTAACCAACAATCAACTAATAACCAGTCATTCACAGAAATTGTATAACACAATTAAGGAGGATATACGAATGAATCACGAAGAAAAGCACGCTCATAACTGCGGTTGCGGCCATTGCCACCATGACCATCACGAAGAAGGCCATGTACACACCGAAGAAGAGCAAGAAGAAGAGGAACACCACCATCACGGTGAATGCGGTTGCGGACACGACCACGCTCATGAAGAGCACGATCATGAACATGGCTCTTGCAGCTGCGGTCATGATCACTCCCATGAAGGCCACGATCACGAACACGGTTCTTGTGGCTGCGGTCACGATCACTCCCACGAAGACCACGATCATGAACACGATTCTTGTGGCTGCGGTCACGATCACTCCCATGAAGGCCATGACCATGAGCACGACTCTTGCGGTTGCGGTCACGACCATTCCCACGAAGGACATGACCATGGACACGATCACGTCCATGAACACGGTGGATGTGGTTGCGGTTGCTGCGACGAAGAAGTGGAACCAGAACATCACGACCACTCCCACGATCCAGAAATGGCAAAATACAAAGACAATGAAGTGGACATCATGGAAAGCGAAGAAGAAATCAAAGTCGACGAACGCCGCGCTTTCGGACATTTCCATGACAAAGGCGTACATCACCAGGCAGGTCATAAGAAAGATTGCCATTGCCATAGCTGCGTAGACGAAGAAGATTGCGACTATTGTGGCAAAAACTTGGCTTCCTGCCAGTGCGATTTCCTGGGCAAAGAATACAAACGGGGCCTGTATCACATGGAACACTTGGATTGCATGGAATGTGCAGCCAAGATGGAAGGGAAAATCCGTGAAATGCCTTCCGTTTTCTTTGCGTCCATCAGCTTCACCAAGAAAGAACTCCGACTCATTGCGAAGGGCAATCCGGACACATTGATTCCAGAAGTACTCAAAGTTTGCCGCCGGGTCGATGAAAATATCGGCATCGTTCCCCCAGCAGACAAAGGGGATTTCAAGACCGAACTCTATGAAATCCCCACCCTGGACTGTGCCGCTTGCGCTGTGAAGTTGGAAAAAGTAGTGAACCGTCAACCTGGCGTTCTCTCCGCTTCTATTTCCTTTGCCACCAAGACCATGAAACTCACCGCCAAGGATCCAGATAGCCTCATTCCAGAACTGACCCGAAAGTGCAATGAAGTAGAAAGTCCTACTGAAATTGTAAAGAAACAGCGTCCTTCCAAAGCAGCAAAAAAAGCCCAGGTGAAAAAAGAAACCTCCTTCCTGGACCAGCTGAAAAGTGAAAAGAGCCAGCTCATTATCGGCGGCATTCTCTTCGTCATTGGCATGCTGATGCACTACAATCCGATGAATCTGTTTGCCGATATGTCTGATGTAGGCGATATTTTCTTCTTTATTTCCTACCTCATCTTAGGGGGACCTATCGTATGGACCGCCCTCAAGAATATCACCCATGGTGAATTTTTCGATGAAACTTTCCTGATGACCGTCGCTACTGTCGGTGCTTTCGCGATTCACGAATACCCCGAAGCCGTAGGCGTTATGCTCTTCTACCGCATCGGTGAATATTTCCAGGACCTAGCAGCTGACAGAAGCCGTGACCAGATCATGGACGCTGTCGACCTTCGTCCGGAAGTGGTACAGCGCGTGAAAGGAGATACCATCGAAACCATTCCGGCAGAAGAAGCCGAAATCGGCGATATTCTCCTCATTCGTCCTGGCGACCGCATCCCGCTGGATGGCATTCTTTGTGAAGGAAATACCCAGCTCGATACCTCTGCTGTTACTGGCGAACCGAAGCCAGTCCTCGTCTCCGTGGGCGACTCTGTGGATTCTGGTTGCGTCAATATGACGGGCACCATCAAAATGCAAGTCGAAAAAGTACTGTCCGAATCCATGGTCAGCCGTATCCTGGACTCCGTGGAAAACGCGGTAGCTAGCAAGCCAAAAATCGACCGCTTTATCACCCGTTTCTCTCGTGTGTACACCCCGATTGTCGTATTCGTAGCTATCGCCGTAGCTGTCCTCCCGCCGCTCTTCTTTGGCGCTGATTGGGACTCCTGCATCTACACCGCTCTGACCTTCCTGGTTATCAGCTGCCCCTGCGCGCTGGTTATTTCTGTGCCCCTCTCCTTCTTCGCCGGCATTGGTGCCGCATCCAAAGAAGGGATTCTCTTCAAAGGCGGTACAGTCATGGAAGCCCTAGCTAATACGAAAGCAGCCGTTCTCGATAAGACCGGCACCCTGACAGAAGGGAAATTCAAAGTCCGTCATATCACCTGCACCGCTGAGGCAGATGAAAAAGAAATCCTCGCTCTGGCTGCAGCAGGAGAAATTTACTCCACCCACCCCATCGCCCAGTCTATCGTCAGCGAAGCCAATGAAAGAAAACTGGATCTGCCGAAGCTGGAAAACATGCAAGAAATTGCAGGCCACGGGGTCAAAGCCAAATGGAACGGAAAGGATGTATTTATCGGTAATGAAAAACTCTTGAACACCGCCCATATTTCCGTACCTGACATGGAATCTTACAAAGAAGTGGGCACTGACGTGTATGTGGCTTATGGAAATACTTGCCTCGGCCGTATCACCATTTCCGATGCCATCAAATCCGACACCATCCAGGGAATCAAAGACCTGAAAGCCCTTGACGTCACCCCTGTCATGCTGACCGGTGACAACAAGAAGAGTGCCAAAGCCATTGGTGACATGGTAGGCATCGAAAACATCCATGCTGAACTTTTGCCAGAAGATAAACTCTCTGAAATGAAAAAGGTTCGTCAGGAAATCGGTTCTGTCCTCTTCGTAGGCGACGGCATCAACGATGCCCCCGTCCTCGCTGGTGCAGACGTAGGCGCTGCTATGGGCAGTGGTGCGGATGCTGCCATCGAAGCCGCTGACGTGGTATTCCTCAATTCCAACGTGGATGCTATTTCCAAAGCCGTTCGCGTAGCGAAGAAAGTCATCAAGACCGCGTGGGAAAACGTAGCCTTCGCCCTCATCGTCAAGATCGCCGTCATGATCATGGGCCTCCTGGGCTATGCAAATATGTGGGTCGCTGTCTTCGCAGACACCGGCGTCACCATCCTCTGCATCCTCTACGCTGTGAGACTTTTGAAAGTGAAATTCTAAAGAGCAGTGAAAAGTTAGAAGTGAGAAGTTAGAAATGAAGGTGCGGCGCACAAAATTTAGAAGCACCGGCAATCTTTCAAAATAAATGGTATGCATGCTATATGTATCTTCATGTAGTATGCATACCATTTTATTTTGAAGGTTATTATTCTGCTGATTACTTTAGTGGATGCTCGATAATTCATACGCCCGATATTTACTGAATATATACATTGAAATTTTGGCATCCAAATGCATGGAAATTCGGGCTATTGTGCAGATTTCTTTGCACTCACTGTTGTTAGTTGTTAGTTGTTTGGCCCCAACAACTAACAACTAACAACAATCACTAATCCGATTTCTTGCTATTGAAAAATAAATTAACGAGCAACCACTACTTTAGAATAGCAAAATAAAAACACCGCTATCATAAAGGTTATAAAAGGTTATTTCATTTTTCATGGCATAACCTTTTATAACCTTTATGATAGCGGTGCTATTATTTTGCAACTCTACTGGAATCAATAGAATAATAACCTTTTGATAAGCTATTTAGGCCCTAATGGATGACAGCCATATCATCAATTAGGGCCCTTTTATAAATGGTGGAAGGGGCGCTTCCAAATTTTGTTGCGCCCCTTCCACCATTTCTAACTTCTCACTACTCACTTCTAACTGCTTTTTTAGTATCCATTCACCTGACTCACTACGCGGAAGCTTCCTACATCGAAAGCTTCGCAAATGGCATTGAAGAACCGTCCTGTGAGCATGGTCCGCCCCATTTCCGAGCGAGCAATCAACATCAGACGCCCTGCATCATAGGTGATACGGATGAGATTATTTTCTACATACTTATCGAAATCTTTTTCTTCCATCAAAGATTTCAATTTAACCAGGCAGCTTTTCACTGGTTCTTCCTGGTACTCTGGACGTTCCGTCACCGGAATCCAGCGAATTTCATAAATTTTACTGGTATAACCCTTGTCTTCCGCAGAATAGCGTTTTCCTTTTTCCATTTCTTCCATGTATAACACCCTTCCTTTGTGTAGTGGAGGCTCGTTGATTCATTTCTTCAATAGCAAGAAGTCGGCTCTGTGCTTGTTGTTGGGGCCAAACAACTAACAACCAACAACAATAAGTACAAAGGAATCTGCACCATAGCCCGTATTTCTATGCACTTAAAGAGCAAAATTTCACTGCATATATTCAGTATAAACATCGGGCGAATCATCGAGTACTCACTAAAGTAATATTTTATGCTCATATTATAGCATATGAATAGTAAAAAAGTTAGTCCTTAAGCGGAGTGAGGAAGAAGGGTTGCTGGTTGTTACTCAAACTTCCCACTCGTAAAATAACGATTAAATCAGCGTTTCCCTAATCAGCGTTTCCCTGGCGTCATTTCGACCGGTCATATTTGTGCGAAATGGAATAAGAGTTGTAAATACCAATGTGTCCCTGAGTGGAGAAATCTCAGTGGCACCAGCGATAAAAGCTTGATGACAGAATCCCATTCCAGTCTTTAAGCCCTTACCGCTAGTGCTGAAGAGATTTCTCCACTCAGGGACACAAATCATTTCACAACTTCTACATCATTAAGCAAAAATACGCCCGGTCGAAATGACGGCTCTGCGGCTACCTTCTTCTTAACTTAGTGGCTGCTCGATAATTCATACGCCCGATGTTTACTGAATATATGCAGTAAAATTTTGGTATTCAAGTGCATAGGAAATTGGGCTATTGTGCAGATTCCTGTACACTCACTGTTGTTAGTTGCTGGTTGTTAGTTGTTTGGCCCCAAATAACTAACAACTAACAACCAACAACCAACAACAATTTAAAAACGCCGCTACCACCATTCCTCATTCCTAACTCCTAATTCCTCATTGCTTTTACACCACTCCTCGTTCGTGCAAGCTCACGAAAATCCCATCCCCAATCACGATGTGATCCACCACCATCATGTCTAGCAGTTTCGCTGCTGCCGCAAATGTCTTGGTGACTTCTTTATCCTCTGGAGAAGGTTCTGGGTCACCTGAGGGATGATTGTGTATCAAAATGAGACCGAAGGCCTTATACCGGATGGCCCATTTCATGGCTTCCTTAATGTCCACTGGTGCGGCGTTCAAATTTCCCAGCCCCACTTCTTTATATCCCAGAAGGCGATTTTTGATATTGATAAAAGCCACCAGGAAATGCTCCTGTGTCTGGTGCCGCAATTTTTCCATAAAGAAACTGGACACTTGCTCTGGCGTACTGAAATCCACCAGTCGCCGTTTATCATACAGGTAAGATAGTCGCCGTCCCAGTTCAATCGCTGCACAAATGGTCACTGCTTTATCAGGCCCAATGCCTTTGATGTCAATCAAATCTCGCCAATGTAAATCATCATATCCATTGACTCCAGACACCGATTCCAGCTGGTCCACCACTTCCTGGGCGATTTCCATGACTGAATGCCCTTGACGCCCGGTCCGAAGCAAAATAGCCACCAAATCGGTCATACTCGCCAGGCGGGGAGATTCGGCAAAACGTTCCCGCGGCTTATCTTCTTGTCGCATCTCTCGTATCAGCATAGAAACCTCCTTTTAGTTAGTGCCTGCTTATTAATGCACTTTCAACTGTCAAAACCAGCTCAGTGATTGTTGTTAGTTGTTAGTTGTTGGTTGTCTAGTCCCAAACAACTAACAACCAACAACTAACAACACCCATTACAGTCGCTCATACAGCCAAGCGGCGATTAAAATTCCCAAGATACTAATCAAATTCGGGGCGAAGCGGATGCCGAAGTGGATTTGCATGATGCCTAGATTAAGGGAAATATCCTTCAAGTTGAATATTTCATAGGTTTCTGTAAAGAAAGGCATCAGTCCCGCAAAGTCACCACTGCCTAGAAGCTGCCCTAGAATGCCTCCAATGAGTGCTCCCGCAGCTAAAAATAGTAAAAATGAAAAAAATCCTTTTGAAAATCGCATGATACTCCTCTTATTAGTTGTTGGTTGTTAGTTGTTGGTTGTTTGTAATCCCAACAACCAACAATTAACAACCATTGCTTTAAAATTCACTTCCCAACGCAATCTTTCCTGCCAGTCGGTCTGCCAGGGCTTTCCCTATCTCATCGCCAGTGCGATACTGGTAAATGACCCGCCATACTGTATCTTGATAGGTAAAAATATATTCCTGCACCGTCAAATCCGTTTTCTTTCCTCTGCTGGATTCTGTAAAGGAAAAGGTCAGGCACGTGCCCTTGGTATTTCCGATAGAAACTTCCTTTTTGTCAGATTTTAAATTGGTCAAATTGGAATTTTCCTTTAAAATCTCTTGGGATTCCTGCACCAGTTTGGCTTCATTTTTCTCACTGGACACCTTATTTCCTGTCACTAGCACCTGGATATGTCCGTTATGTCCCTCGGCGTTCACTTTCTCTGCCTGGCGGTCTGCCAAATCGGCCTGTTGTCCGTCCGCCACCATTTCAAAGGGAATTGACACCGTAATAGTCGACCCATTACAATGAATACGATTCTTACCAAACACGAACTGATCGTCCAAGCTATTTCCACACCCGGCAGGCAATAGACATACCCCCATCAGTCCTATGGATAGCATCAGATTTTTCTGCCAATGTTTTATTTTCATAGATATACATCTTCCTTTTTTATAAAGTTTCGATTAGATTATATCATATTTATTCTACTGTCGTCTTGCTTTTATTGTTGCTAGTTGTTGGTTGTTTGTTGTTGGGGATTCAAACAACTAACAACCAACAACAATTGCCTATCCAAATTTTTGCTATTGAAAAAACGAATTAATGAGCAGCTATTATCTTACTCGAGGTCAAATATAAAATGAAATCTTCACTCTACCCGTCCCCTATTATCGCCATCATTGCGGAATGGAATCCTTTCCATTTAGGCCATGCTTCCATGATTCAAAATATCCGCCAATGCTACCCCGCCGCCACTTTTCTAGGTTCTATGAGCGGTTCCTTTGTGCAGCGCGGAGAGCCAGCATTATTTGACAAATGGACCCGCACGAAGTGGGCTCTTGCAAGTGGGATGGATGTGATTTTTGAACTGCCCGCCCTCTATGCCTTGCAAAGTGCAGACCTCTTTGCGTCCTATGCGGTCACGTTGCTTTCCCATACGGGAGCCACGCACTTGGCTTTTTCCACCGAATCGCTTTCCAAAGAGGACTTGCTAGAGGCAGCCAGTTGGGCCCTTTCGCCGGCTTATGATGCTCTATTTCATCAGTCTCTTCAAAAAGGAATTTCCTATGGATCGGCTGCTTATGAAGCCATGGCCGCCCATTCCTCTCATTTGGCAGAAGAGCTTTCCAAGCCAAACAATCTTCTCGGTTTCCGCTATGTGGAAACTATTTTGAGAAATACGTATTCCATGGATATTCTGGTGAACCATCGGGATATGGCAAACAATATTTCTGCTTCTCAAGTCAGGGAAGAATTGATCACGCAAAAGGAAACGCTTCTTCTTCCTGCTGAAGCGGCCGAAGAAGCGAAAGAGCTGATCACCCAAGGGGCCTACACCGATTTTTCCCGCTATGAAGATGCCTGCCTTCTTGCCTCCCGTCAGCTTTCTATCGCAGACTTACAGAAATCGAATCTCTTCCGAGAAGGACTGGAACACAAATGGCACAAAGAGAGTGCGGCCCCCACTTACCGAGATATGCTAGATGCCATCAAGAGCAAACGGTATTTATATAGCCGGTTGAAACGAATCGGTGCCCAGCTTCTCTTATCGCCAACGCACAGTCCCTCTCCCTTTTCCCATCTCCTCCCGCCTGGTTACTTGCGCCTCCTAGGACTTCGGCAAGAAAAAAGCAAGGTGCTAAAACAATGCACCTTGCCCGTTTATACCAGCGATGCCAAAGCCATGCGAACCCTCTCTCCCACTTATCAAACCATGCTGCAATTAGACATCCAAGCCACCGATATTCGTGCCTTCTGCCAAGTTTCCCCTGCTATGAGGAAAGGGAGGGAGGATTATTTCCACTCGCCACTTGTTGTTGCTGGTTGTTAGTTGTTGGTTGTTGGCAGTCGCTCCACCTATAAAATACCGCTTGATAGCATCTGTATCAAGCGGTATTTTCTTTATCCGTCATTTCGACCGATGGCATGTATTCAAAGAGAAGACAAAGGTATAAATAGTGGCTGCTCGATAATTCGTTTTCTGAAATAATGTGTAATAAAACATTAGCAACACTAGCGTGTTGCCCCTTGGAGAAGGGGCGGCGAAGCCGGGGATAGAATGGCCCGAAGGG
>CAVBRV010000040.1:0-17841 GCA_963597965.1 Paludibacteraceae bacterium
TTTTGCTGCATATATTCAGTAAACATCGGGCGTATGAATTATCGAGCAGCCACTACATACTGCCTATTTTATAAAAAGGGGTATTGGGGCGCTATATAATTTGATGCGCCCCTTCCACCATTACGCACTACGCATTACGCACTTCGCACTCATTAAACAGCAGTTTTCTAAGCTCCACCACATTATCCACCACATACTCCGCCCCGTGTGCAGCCAGTTCTTCTCGGCTGCCGTAGCCGTAGGTGACGCCGATGCAGGGGAGGTGGTGGTCTTTGGCACCGTCTACGTCATAGCCGGTATCGCCAATCATTACGGTGTGGCCTGCCATGTCGCTCTTTGAAAATCCTTTTGCTTCTAAGGCATCTAAGGCTTTCTGGATAATCCGTGTCTTCTGGTTCTGGCTGGCTTTTTTATTGAGCTCATCTGCTGCATCGCTGCCACAGATGACGTGGAAATAGTCGGTGAAGCCGAAGTGGTCCATGATTTGTTTCACGAAGGGTTCCGGTTTGCTGGAAGCGACAGCTAGAATGTAACCCTTTTCTCTGGCTTCTTTCAACAAATCTCCGATGCCGTCGTAGGGGCTGCATTCAAAAATGCCCCCTTTCGTTTCGTAGAGTTCTCTAAATTTCGTCACCGCTATGCGAATGTCTTCGTCGCTCATGTGGTAGAGTTTCCGCATTTGCACATTCAGCGGCGGTCCGATAAAGGTATGCAGCACCGCCGGATCCGTTTCTTCGATACCGACTGCAGAGAGACCATATTTCACGGCGCGAATAATGCCTGGGGCGGATTCGGAAATGGTGCCGTCGAGGTCGAATAATAGGTATTGGTATGTCATTCGGTTGTTTCCTTTTCTATTTTAGTGACTAGTGACTGGTGACTTGTGACTGGGATACGCATTTTACTAGTCACTAGTCACCAGCTGCCAAATACATTTTCATATTAAACTTCATGCACCGCCGATGCATTACTATGTATGAAAACGGTTAACATAGGTGACTAGTAGACTAGTGACTCGTGACTAGACATGCGTTTTCCTAGTCACGAGTCACCAGTCACTAGCTACCAGATACATTTTCATATTAAACTTGATGCATCGCTGGTGCATCACTATCAATGAAAATATTAAGAGATTAAGTGGCTAGGGATTTGGGATTAGGGATTAGAATGAACATTCCCTAATCCCTAGCTACTAATCCCCAATCCCTATTTTCATGGTAAGTCCCAATTTATTTTGTTATAATATTCCTGTCACACACAAATCCTTTCCCGGAAATAGTGACGGAAAGGATGGCACCTTATGAACGTCTTGATTTCATTTTTATTATCTGTCGTAGCAAGTATAGTTGCTTACTATGTTTGCAAGTGGCTTGACAGATATTTTCTGTAGTGTGATAAGCCCGGTGGTTTCTGCTGTTTAAGCAGAAAAAATCCCGTTGAAATGGATCAGATTTCAGCGGGATTTTTCCTTTGGGCACCAAGCGTCTTGATTCCTTTTGCCTATGTGTAGTTTACCACGATATTCCTTGAAATTCAAGAAATGATTTGTTGAGCGGCGCCAATTATTTGTTGTTGGGTTTCTAAGGAAACACTGGCGTTATTATCTCATTCGAGAAACCTTTAGAACCTTTAGTCCCCTTAGTACCTTTACATCAATAAAAAATCCCATTGAAATGTGAGGATTTCAGCGGGATTTTTTTCTTTGGGCTCCGAATACCTAATTCCTTCTGCCTATCTGTAGTTTACCACGATATTTCGTGAAATTCAAGGAATGATTTGTTGCTTGGCACCAGTTGTTGGTTGTTTGTTGTTTGTTGTTTGGTTTCTAGTGCAAGTCACCAGTTCTACTCATCAAGCCCTTCCCGCTATTGCTGATGAGATTTCTCCACTCCTCGAAACATCCTGTTTCATTACGTTTCCATCATCAAGCACAAATACGACCGGTCGAAATGACGGTTGTCGGGTAAGGGATTTACAACAGTTGATATGATTCCGCTAGAGCAGCCCCCTCTTTGATTCTCCCCCGACGGGCAATGCCATTAAGTTAAGCGAAATATGCAATGATTTCTTCTTTGCCAAAGGTTCTAAAGGTTCTAAGGGTACTAAAGGTTCTAACGGATCCCGAATGCGATGATAACTTCAGCGTCTATCGGCTCATTCGAGAACCTTTAGAACCCTTTGTACCTTGAGAACCCTTTGTACCTTTGCCAATCCCTAGTCACCAGTCACTAGTCTACCAGTCACCAAAGAGTCACTTCGCCCCTTGCAAAATCTCTTTCAAATATTCATTCTTCTCTTTTTTCTCGTCCACATTATCCAAAAGAAGGTCTACGTAGCGGGCCAGGGTGGCGGGGTCGGTGTAGCCGGAGATGAAGGAGTTGGCTTTGTTGCTTTCCAGGATGATGGGAAATTCGACGGCCGCGAAGAGTTGCATGGCTTTCAGTTCCAGGTCTCTTTCGTCGGTGTAGCCTGTGATTTCGGCTACGTTGCGAATGACTTTTTCCCAGCATTGGCTATGGAGCAGGGAGAGGTAGATGAAATAGGTGTCCTTCGCGTCTTCGCTGGATGGATTGGAAATAGAGCGAAAGAGGGCGGGGTGTTGGCGGGCCAGGCCGAAGTAGGCGATGATGTATTTCTTCAGTCTGTCTTTGGCGGGAAGGCGCATGTCGTCTAGGTAGGCCACGATGTTTTCCAGGTTGCCCATCATGTATTCCAGAGCGGCACCGATCAGTTCTTCTTTGGAGCCGAAGTAGTAGCGGACGGAGGCGATGTTCACGCCTGCTTCTTTGGCAATGGTGCGAACCGTGGCTTTTTTGAAGCCATCTTGCTGGAGAATGTGCACCGTGGTTTCTATCATTTTTTCCCGGACTTTTTCTCCTTTTCCGGTGAGTTTTCTGCTCATAGTTTTTATTTCCTTCCTTTTTGGATTGCGTTAGTTGGTATGATTTCGATAGAGATTACAGGGTTCTCAGGTTGCTAAGGGTTCTCAGGGTTCTAAAGGTTCCTCGAATGTGGCAATAAGTGCTAGTGGAGGCGTCATTTCGACCGATGGGATTTGTGCTTGATGCCTCTATCGCTTTTCGAGGGCTATGTGAGACAGAAGTGGAGAAATCTTGTGGGATTCATGTTATTTTCGATAGTGTCTCAAGATTTCTCCACTTTTGTCCAACATAGTCGTTTGATACGATAGAATCCTTCTCGCACAAATCCCATCGGTCGAAATGACGTTGCGGATACTGCCAACTGCCTACTGCTAACTGCTTACTGAATTTCCTAATCCCTAGCTACTAATCCCTAGTCACCAGTCACCAGTCACTAGTCACCAGTCACCAGTCCCTAATCACCAAACTCACAATTTCACCCGAATCGGCCGTGCTGTACTAGGCAGGTAGCGTTCCTGCGGGATATCTTGTTTCTCTGTAAGAGCGTTCATCATGAGTTTCAAGCGGTTCGCCTGGTTCACTTCGCTGGCGCTGGCGTCACAGTCTAGGGCTAGGAAGACTGCTTCCGGGTAGGCGCCGCGCAGTTTGTGTACCATGCCTTCGCCGGTGATGTGGTTCGGCAGGCAGGCAAAGGGCTGGAGACACACCACGCCGCGGCAGCCGTGGTTGAGGAGGTCGATCATGTCGGCGGTGAGGAACCAGCCTTCGCCCGCTCTATTTCCTAGAGACAGATAGGCCGAGGCTCGTTTAGCTAGTTTCTCGATAGATGTGATTTCATGGAATCGTTTGGAATTTTTCATGGCCTTTTCCAAAGGTTTCCGATACCATTCAAAGAGATACCGGGAGAAGGTGCCCACCAGGTCATCTTTCCAGGTGCCGTCCATATATTTCCGCTGGAAATGGCTATCCATGGAGCCGTAGAGGAAGAAGTCTAGCATGCCGCTGGTTTCTGCTTCTCCCCCATTGGCTTCGATGGCCCGCACGATGTCGTTGCTAGCGATGGGGCTGAATTTGACGTAGATTTCCCCTACGATACCAATCCGCGGACGACGAGGCATGGTTTCGTTTAAAGGCAAGCGATCGAAGTCTTTCACCAGGTTGGCAATGTTCTTCCGATAGTTGTGCATGGATTCGCCATGCAAGATGGATTCCCGGCATCGTTTTTGCCAGGTTTTGTAGAGAGATTCTGCGCTGCCCGGTACCTTTTCATAGGGCCGGGTGCGATAGAGGCATTGCTGCAGGGCGTCGCCGTACACCACCGCTTGCACCAGACGGGTTCCCAGTTTCAAGGAGAAATGGAATCCTGGTTGGGGTTCAAATCCGTGAGTGTTTAAGGAAATGACCGGAATTTGCGACAAGCCCGCTTCATCCAGGGCTTTGTGCAAGAAGCCAATGTAGTTTGATGCACGGCACATACCGCCGGTCTGAGAGAGCATGACTGCCACTTTGTTCAAATCGTATTCGCCTGATTCCAGGGCCCGCATGAGAGAGCCGATAGTGATGATAGCGGGATAGCAGGCGTCATTGTTCACGCAAGAAAGACCTTTGTCGATGTCTTCATGAATCGGCGGGAGCACTTTTACTTGGTAGCCCACGCTTCGAGCAGCCGCTTCCACCAGGGGGAAATGAATGGGTGACATTTCCGGTACGAGAATGGTGAAATCAGACCGCATGTCTTCGGTAAAGGCCGCTTTCGGATAGAGAATGGGTTCGGCCTTTGTATTTTCCTGGAGCCGTTCTTGGATGGCCGCTTTCAACGAGCGCAAACGAATGCGGACGGCGCCTAAGTTCAAGCTCTGGTCAATTTTGAGACAAGTGTAGAGCCGGTTCCGCTTGGTCATGATTTCCTGCACTTGGTCCGTCACCACTGCATCCAGGCCGCAACCGAAAGAATTGAGTTCTACCAGTTCCAGATGGTTGTGTTTCGTCACGTAATCGGCGGCTTTGTAGAGGCGACTGTGCCAGGTCCACTGGTTCATGACGCGCAGGTTTGGAAATTCTCCGCCCACCATAGCCACGCCGTCTTCGGAAAGAACCGCCATGCCCAGCTGGTTGATCAGGTCTGGGATGGAATGATTCACCGCCGGATCCACATGGTAAGGACGGCCCGCCAAGACGATACCGATGAGGTGCTTGTCCTTGATTTCTTTCAGAATGCGAACTGTTTCTTTATATAAAGCCTTTTTATATTCTTTTTCTGCTGCCTGCCCGGCCCGCATAGCGGATAGGAGTTCAGAAGAAGAAATCTTCATGGGTTTGAAGACTTGTTTCAGCTGACCCAAAAGAGCCCGCGGCGCATGAAGGGGCAAGAAAGGATGAAGCAATTTCACCTGGTACTTGGTGAGGAGTTCATCCATATTGGCTTCGATATTTTCGGGATAGGAAGCCACCATGGGGCAGTTGTAACTATTGGTACTGCCTTCATCTGGTCCTTTGTCGATGCAAGGATACCAAATGAAATCAGGGTGATGCTTTGCCAGGTCTGCCACGTGGGCATGGGCCAGTTTCGCCGGGAAACATTCGGAATAGGAGGGAATGGTTTCCATAGCTTCGGTCGGAATGTCTCGGAGTTGTTCACTAGATGTCACCACACGATAGCCCAATTTTCCAAAGAACGCATGCCAATAAGGGAAATCTTCGTACATGTTGAGCACCCGCGGAATGCCTACGGTGCCCCGCTTCGCCTGTTTCGGCGATAAAGGGCGGCGGTGCCAGATGGCATCATATTTCCAGCGATAAATATTGGGCAAACTGGAGTGAGGTGCACTCTTTCCGGTGAGCATAAGAGCGGCGCCTCGTTCACAACGGTTTCCAGAAACGAAAGCACGACCATCATTGAACTTGGTCAAGGTAATCATGCAATGGTTGCCGCAACCAGGGCAGCGTTTCATTTCATTGGTATAAGACAGGGTTTTCAATTTTTCCGGTGTCACCAAGGTGGACACATGGCCTTCCGGGCACTTGTCTCTGGTGATGAGGGCAATGCCGTAGGCCCCCATGAGGCCTGCCACATCGGGACGAATGACCTGGCAACCCAGGAGTTTTTCCAGTGCCCGGAGCACGGCGTCATTATAGAACGTGCCGCCTTGGACGACCACTTTATTTCCTAAATCCGAAGCTTTGCGGAGACGAATGACTTTGTACAGCGCATTTTTGATGACCGAATAGGATAGGCCGGCGGAAATATCTGCCACGGACACACCATTCTTCTGCGCTTCCCTGACGCGAGAATTCATGAATACCGTGCAGCGAGACCCCAGGTCCACCGGATGCTTGGCGGTGAGTGCCATTTTCGCAAAGGTCTCTATGTCTAGCCCCAAAGACTGGGCAAAGGTATCAAGGAACGATCCGCACCCGGAAGAGCAAGCTTCATTCAAGAGAATATCATCCACCGCCCCATCTTTGATGCGGCAGCATTTCATGTCCTGCCCACCAATATCCAAGATGGTGGTCACGTCGGGCAAGAAATGCTTCGCCCCGCGATAGTGGGCCATGGTTTCTACCTCGCCCACGTCCGTTTCCAGTGCCCGCTTGATAAGTTCCTCCCCGTAACCCGTCACGCCGGCGCCGCAAATGGTGACCCCTTCTGGCAATTTCTCGTACAAATCGGTAAGAATTTTTCGTGCCCCTGCCAAAGGGGTGCCTTTGTTGCTGCTGTAGTATTCGTAGAGAATTTGATTGTCCTGATCCAAAAGGACCGCTTTGATGGTGGTAGAGCCCGCATCGATGCCCAGCCACACCGGACCCTGGGCTTTGGAAATATCCCCCCTGGGTGCATGGAACTGTCCATGCCGCTTCTTAAAGGCTTGGTATTCTTCGTCGCTCGCAAAGAGAGGAGGCAGCGTCTTGGACACGCCCAAGTCCACTTCTTTCTCCTGCTCTACCTTCGCCAGCCAACTTTCCAAATCCATGGGCTTATCATGCATGGCAGAAACAGCGGCGCCGATCGCCACATACAGTTCTCCATGGTCAGGCACAATCATATCTTCCTCAGAAATATGAAGGGTCTCTTGGAACCGTTTCCGCAGCATGGGCTGGAAGGTCAAGGGCCCGCCCAGGAACGCCACTTTTCCATGAATGGGCCGGCCGCAAGTGAGGCCCGAAATGGTCTGATTCACCACGGACTGGAAAACGGAAAGCGCAATGTCTTCATGAGAGGTGCCTTCATTCAAAAGGGCTTGGATGTCTGTCTTGGCAAATACACCGCAACGAGAAGCGATGGGATAAATCTGTTTCGCCTTTTCCGCCAATTTCCCCATGCCTGCTGCATCTACCGAAAGAAGAGACGCCATGCGGTCGATAAAAGCCCCGGTGCCCCCGGCGCAAGCGCCATTCATCCGCTGGTCCACGCCGTTTCTAAGGTAGGTGATCTTTTCATCCTCCCCGCCCAGTTCGATGATGACGTCCGTTTCCGGATGGAAAGTCTTCACCGCTTTCGTTTCTGCCAATATTTCCTGACAGAAAGGCAGTCCCATGAGCTTCGCCAGTCCCATACCGCCGCTCCCAGAAATGGACGCGGTGATGCGGTAACCGGAAAACTGTTCTTTCAGTTCTGTCAAAAGCGTCATGGTGGCTTTTCTAATATCTGACATGTGGCGCTCATATCGTCCAAAAAGAAGTTTTAAATAGGGCGACAAAGCGACGACTTTCACCGTGGTAGATCCTACGTCGATACCGACATGAATCACTGGTTTCATTCAAACACCCTCCCTCATCACAATGTGGCTAAGTATGGGTTTGCGTCAGTAGGGATGATTCCGATAGATATGACAGGTTGCTCAGGGTTCTCAAGGTTCTAAGGTTGCTCAGGTTTTTCGAGTGTGCCTATAGACGATAGCGTCATCAGCTCATTCGAGAAACCTGAGGAGCCTGAGTAACCTTAGCAGCCTGAATAACCTGTATATCATCCCATGTTTCGCTTCCATTCACTTAACGTCATTGTTCTTTATATATAAGGTAAGAGAAATAGAAATTCTCGTTTTGGTTGTTGGTTGTTGGTTGTTGAATCCCAAACACCTAACAACCGACGACCATTTTTCAAATCATACAGGACTAAACTGTTTACAAAGTTATATTTCATACTTATATATGCTATTCTAGCATTATTCGACAATACCGACAAATAAAACGTTGTTTATATGTATACAATTTTGGTCTAATACAGATTGATTATAGACGCTATGGCAAGCTTTGGCAAGTGTATAAAAACATCTATTTTTCTCCGTAATTATCGCATATTCAACCCGCCAACTTTCGCCAATGCTCGCACACGCATTTTTTAGGCCTTTTTGTTTAAGGGGTGGTTATTGGGGTAAAAATTGGGGTAAAAAAAGACTGCCAAATTTTGACAGTCTCGCAAATTCCCATCATGATATAAAATTTAAAAATTGATAGCTTTCATTTTCTTCATGCCCTCTATCTTGTCCTGCTGGTTTACGTGTGCGTATAAATCCATGGTCATAGCTAGAGAAGAATGCCCCAATAGTTCTTTTAAAGTATTTGGTGGAATGCCCGCCCTTATAGCTCTACTAGCAAATGTATCACGAAAAGCATGAACCGAAAAGGGCTTTATATATACTTTGGGGCTTGCCTTTTCTCCCTTTGCTAGTATGCCCCGTATAACTAAAAATATAATGCTTGGTGCCACCATTTTCCCATGAAAATTAGGAAACACGAAATCATTAAATGCTAAAATCTCATGAGTATCTTTATAAAGTTCCCACTGTTTTTCTATAATTGCCTTCAATGCGTCATTGATAGGAATAACCCGGCGTGATGTCTTTGTTTTTGGCGTTCCCAGTGTCCACTTTCCAGCCTTATCTCGTGTCGCAGTGCGTACAATGTGGATCAATCCGTTTTTCTTGTCTATGTCCCTCCATTGTAATCCAAAACACTCCCCAACCCGCGCACCGGAATATAACATAAACTGAAACGCATTGAAATATATAGAATTAGCTGCCAATCTAAAGAAATCGCCTAGTTCTTGCTCGGTCAATTCTCGATGAATGGTTTCCCGCGCTGGCTTCTTATCCATTCTAATCGACGATATACCCGCCGCCACATTTCGCACTATGATGTCGTCATTGATGGCACTTCTTAGCAAAGAAACGATCACACGCCTGGCATAATTGGCGGCCCCTTTCCCACGGTTCTTTGCTACCGTTTCCAGCATGGTTATGATTTGCCGCTTTTCTATGTTCTTCACTTTATACCGCCCTAGATACGGAGCTATGTTATTTTTGAAAACCGATTCATATTGCAAAATACTGGAACCTTTGACGCGGCTTTCTTTTTGCTTAATCCATTCATTGAAATACTGATTCAAGGTGATAGTCTCATTCGTATGATAGATTCCCGCCGCTAGTTCCTCCCGCTTCTTTTGCTCTAGTTCCTGGCATTCTTTAATAGTTCCACCATAAACGGAATAGCGCACCCCGTTCACGGTGAAACGGTTTTCATATCCCCCGTCTTTCCTTTTTCTAAATCCTGTTGGTAATCTTGCCATATTGGCCGCCCCTTTCTATCTGATGCCCTTAGAAATACATGCCCTAATTGCTTCGCTCCTAGTCTGTTTTGACTTCTTACAATATCGGTCTAGCTTTCCCAGTTCCAGCTTTCGGATCCGAAACGCTATAAGCTCCATTTGGCTTCCTGCTTCCAGCTTTGGCCGCCCTGGTCTATTGGTCTGTCTGCCTGGTTCCATTTCTTTCCCTGCCTTCTCTCTAGTGAGTGATGTATAGAAATAGCCGTGGACGTGTCTATTTTAGTTTCTGACGCGTCCACGGCCTTTCTAGTGATAAATGTCATGCACCGCCGGAAGTGATTCACTCCATGCGATTATTTTCTAGTTTCTGCTTCTTCTGCTGCAATAAACCATCGATCATGCTTTTCTCCCTCTTCATCTTCAAACACTAAGGAAAGATTTCCGTCTTCTGCTTCGTCCACATATGCCAATAAAGGTTTATAGCAATTTCTAACGGTGTCAGCATTCCCGGCTTTATAACCCCATCTGAACGCAACCTCTAAAAAATCCATCAAGTCGCATTCTGTAAATTCTTCCCATTTTGCCTTTTCTGTATACAGATTTACAATATCATAATAGTCATCATAATACATTGCCTTATCTATTGTATTTCGTGGTGTTGGTTTACATTCTTTCATTGTAGTTTCTCCAATCTCCCGTTCTATACGGGCTTTACTCTATAACAACATAATCATACAAATGAGCCTTATTTCTTTTTTCTTCTTCTAGCCTGCTTTGCTCTTGCTGCTCTAACTGCTTTCGACTTACTTCTTCTTTTCTTCCTGGCTTTTATCTGCTTATCAGTGCGGCGTCCTATGGTTCCTACTACCTCGATCTGATCCTCTAATCTTGCCATTTCTTACTACCACCTTTCTTTGCTGATTTCCGGCGGGGTGCTTCCTGGAACTTGCCACGCAGCGCAGCCCGCCCGCCTTGCTGGTAGCCAAAACAATATGCATAACCAATGATTTCAAACAATGCGTCGCAACTACTTTGATTTATTTGGAAGAAATCAAACAAGGCGCATATTTGCCCTATCTTTATAAGGCTTCTATGGGATTTTCTAGCATTCACTAGTTCTTGAACCCCTACCCCCCGATTTTTTCAAGCGGTATCAAATTAGCCTGCATGATTGGCCCTTTCCCTTTCTCGCTCTGCCTTTCGTCCAGCTAATACCCCTAATTTGAATACTCCACGAATAACGGAATATGTAGGGTCAATAGCTGAATAGGTTCTATGCGTTTCAATGTAATTCACTATAGTGACAAATTGTTGGGGATCCAGTTCCAGCTCCTCTTGGTAAGCTTTCGGCCCTTCCTGGCCGTCCATTCCCATGAGTTCGTTGAAAGCGTCCCCCGTTTGAAATAATGCTTCTTCTTTTCCCATTTCGGGATTGTTACATACAGTCTGATTCATTGACTATCACCTCACTTTCCTAATTCCTGTATAACAACTACCTACACCATAGCAGAAACGGCGGCGGGCTTCTATGATACCTGGTGATAATTCAAACAGGGAAAAGGGCCATTTTTCACCCTGTTTGAATGTCATGTATTGTCTTTTGGTGGTCATTTTTGAAAATTGACTTTCGCAAAAATTAGCACCATTTTTATCACCTGGTGATAATTCCTAGTTATAGAAATATTTTTGTTTAATTTTCATATACCGCTTATAACTCCGATCCGTTGCTCTTGCACCGCCGGAATGATGGCGATATAATGAAACAAGCCCATAGGCCTTTATGGTTCTTTCATAGGTTTCCATATTGGCCGCCCTTGGCCCGGTATGCTTCCCAGTGTACCGGGCTTTTCTATTGTCTGCTTTCCGCCTTATCAGACGCGCCCCGCATTGGATAGGGCTTTTCTTTTTGTCTGATTTCCGGCGGGCTCCTCGATGGTTGTATTCCAGCCGCTCCGATCTGAACGCTTTAGGAAGTCATGGCGGGCCCCTGGTGGCGTCGTCGTCTGATTCCTTTTCTTGAACGGCGGGCGGTTCCTCGATACCTGCTAAAATCTCATGTACCTCATGCCCGTACACCGTGCGCAGTGTTTCCAATGCTTTACGGCGTCTTTGATACGGGCGGTTTTCTCCGTAATGTGTCAATTCTGCTATATCTTCCCATTTCAACCCGTCAAGATACCGGGCTTTCATGATGGTTCTATCTGTTTCGTCGGGTAAAAGTTCGATGATACGAACCGCCGCCCGCTCCATCGCTTCCATGCGTTCCAATCTATGACATGAACTTTCATAGCATTTTCTTACTACGTCCATGGCTAGCCCGCACCGCTCCCCGATTTTCTCCCACTCTTTCAGCTGCTTTATATTTTCATGCAAGGCTTTTATGAATTGCTGGATATATGGGATTGAATGAAAGAAGTTTTCCAAATCTACCATTTTGATTTCTTCCCCCTTCCTAAAATCATTAAAAATGCTCCTGTTTCTTCTCTATGCACGCATTCCAGCGTTTCGCACTCTCTAAAGGTATCATTTATCATTCAGACTATTTGAAAGCCTAAAAAGGGCCTTTTTCGCATTTCTCACTTATATTTTTTGTTTTGAAAAATTCCGCTCGATGGTCTTATCTATCTTTTCGATAAAAATAGGGCCATTTTATAAATAAGTGACTTTTGTTTTCTATATCTAGCTCGGTGTTGGGGTCGCGAGAACCGCAGCCAATGAAAGCCAATAAAAGAACCTATCCCCATACTAACTTTTAAAACGGTGGATCCCCTTTTTCGTCCTCGCTCGGTTCTTCCCCGTCTCGAAATCCCCATAGAGGGCATGCGATCACCTGGCACCCTTTCACCTCTTTAGGCTTGAACCCTACACAATCAAGGCAATGTAAACGAATAGCCGCCGCCCTGGTCAAGGTTCCATGCAATCGCCTTTCTATGACTTCATTCTCTAATTCCTTTGATGTCTTTATCATGGCTTTCGGTTTCTTCCTTTCTCGTGGATCCATGGTTTCTATACCATTGGTATATGCTCCACTTTGAACCCTTTTCATAGCCCGCCCAGTACGCAGCCGCCACAAATCGCAGATAGTAGTCACGGGCGAAAATACATAACCCTTCTAATTCATCGCTTGGAATTGTCACCCCATCACACATATTTAGGAAATCATTCCGCAGTGCTTCGGGATCCATGATTTCTTTTATTCTCGCTATAGCTTCCTCACTGGCTTCGCAATCCTCTAACTTATCAAATGAATAGATACAATCTTTGAGAAGTTCCGCCGGATCCCTAGCGGCTTCTTCCTTCCACGGTTCCAGCCGCTTTGATTCTCTAGCCACTTCCACCACTCTTTCCGGCGGGCCTTCTTTTTCGTGCTGGCTCTGAATGTCTTTTTCTTTTCTCATGACTTTGGTCTCACTCCCTTCTTGCTGGTTGCTACCATTGAAATATGTTCTTGTCTCTTTGGCTGCTTTTCGCCTTTTGACTTCTTTCTCTAACCCCTTCTTGGTGTCCTCTTTTTTGTGCCTGGTATGGTAACTGTTTATATAACGGGCGCAATTTTTGCGCCTACAACTATATAAAAATAGGCCTTAGAGGCGCATTTTTTACACCTCCAATCACTTTTTGGAATATTGTAGGTGTAATTTTTGCGCCTCTATCATTTTTGTAGGCGCAAAAATTACACAAGGAAAATAAATTTTCTTGCAAAAATAAATGCGTCCGTTTATTTTTCGGATCCGTAATTTCTCCACTTTCCGGAATATTTGAAAACGGATTTATTACGGCTCGTTTTCCCGTTGTACAGGCATTCTATGAACCCTATTTCTATAAGCCTTTGCAAATCTTTATAAAAAGTGTTCTTACTCTTGTATAGTTCAATTTCTTTAGCTATTCCCCAGTTCATGAAAAACACTGTATCAAATTGGCACTCTTTCCAATCGGGGTATACTTTGCCGGGTCTGTTGTCCCTGTTGTATTTTTGCGCCCGACAAAATCTATATAACTCCCTTTGATTTCCTGTTAGGGCATGAAACGCACGCGAACTTGTCATGCTGGTATACATAGCAACATAGGTATCATGTAAACCGTTTCCCGGTATACCGCTTTCATAGCTTTCGCGAATATATCCATTTTTCTTTCTTCCCATGGCCCTTTACTCCGTAGCCTTTGAAATACGGCCGTCTTTCAGTTGTTCGGCCTTCCAGCATACCCACAAATAGGAACCCATGAAAGAGATCACACTGGCCCCGATCTGATACCTCGCAATGCTTCCCCGTTCTGCTTCCTCCCTGGTATGGGACTTTAAGAAGTGCGCTTTCTTTCCGGCGGTGCTTCCTGGTAACTCCTCGATAGGTCTATTCTTTTGCATCGTCATAGCTCGCACCCTCTAAACCTGGTAAAACTTGTTCAATACATGGTAAAGGGCGGTTGTATTTCTCCATGTAGTCCCGGAATGGTCGCACCGCATTGGCCCGCTCTCGAATGCCGTTTTCTAGTTTTTCCTTTTGTTGCTTGATTTCCTCCACGCTAGCGGGCAAATAATAACCACCCTTCCCGCCCGTAGTGGAACAAATCAGCGCACCCGCAGCCCGCTCTTTGGCTACTACGTCCACCAATTGACGGCGGTTCACTTGCAAGGCATTACAAATAGCATTTGTAGTGATGGCTTTATTAATGCCGATCGCTCCATGCTTCTTTAGGTATTCATGAATTGACATATAAGCCGCCCCCGTTCTATTCAATGCTCTTGAAATCGTCTAGGGCTTTATCTACAATGGTCTTATCTATCAGTGTGCGCCGTCCGATATGGCGAACCGCTCCGATCTTTCTTGCGATTTCACGGGCCTTTGTTTCGCCCAATCCTACATACTCACAGTATTCTTTCATGCTCAAAAGTCTTTTATTTGTGAATTTATCCATGTTGCTTTCCTTTCTGCCTAATGGCTTGAACCTGGTTTCTATAGTTGTCGCGACTTCTCACACGGCTTTCTATTGGCTAGCCTTTCATGAAATAAAAAATCCGTTTTGTAAGTTGTCGCTGCTCCGTGTTGTTGCGTTTCCGCCGTTTCACGTGCTATAGTTAGGGTATCAAGAAAAACGTATTATGATAATCACTTTTTAAGGGCTATAGCGTCATCAATTTTTGATGATACCCATCATTGAAAATTGATGATGCTTGAAAGAGGGCAACCATGAAAGAAGAAAAAGAGAATAAAGAAATATTCGATAAAATCGGCAAAAGAATAGAATCATTGATATCATCAAATTATGATGATAGTATCACCAATGTGCAAAAATATAACGATATTTTTGGTGAGGAAGACTATATTTCAGACGCGGCTAAAGCAAATAAAATTTCAGCATGCAAGCGCGGAAACGTAACACTAGATACATTGATTAAAATATCTAAAAAATTCGGTGTTTCCCTTGACTGGCTTGTATTTGGTAAAGAGGACGATAAAAAAAGCCCTCCCGCAGAAACTACGGAAAAGCCTATAGAAGAATACACCGTGAGAGATATTTGCAAGGCGTTTTTGGCGTTATCTAAAGTCGCCAATATTGAAGTCATTCCAAATGATAAAAAAGATACAAGACGAATAGACTTAACAGGCGCGCTAAAAATAACCGCAAAAAAAGCGACTTGCCTAGAAACGGATTATATAAGGCGCGATGCTAGACTAGCCGTTAGCGTCGTAGACGTTCGCGCGCTGCAGGTTATCGGCTTTATAGAAAGAAAAAACGAACTCATTGATTTTTGGAATAGGGGGCGCGGCTTTGCTGATTTTTCTAGCGCAATAAAAAACGGAATTGATAATTTATTAAATAGTGATCCATATCTTGATAACCCGGTTAATTCTTCCACGGTTGAGGAAGTACAGTATTTTGATTTTTCACAATTCGACGATGAATATCGAGTTAGAAAAGGCCCGGATTATTCAGATAGAATTATAAATCAGCCCAATTTTAATTATATAATTCAAAATCGAAAAAAAGCTTTGTCACAACAAATAGAACATGAAAAAATTTATGAATCTAGCGGCGGTGAATATTGGCCCCATATAAATGATTAATGCCATTTATGTTTCCCGGCGGGCCCCCTGGTGGCTCCCTTGCTGGTTCCTGGTGATGGCTTCTAGCAGCTTCTTCTTGGTGCTGGCTCCTATTTCCTAAAAAGCCTTATCACACTCGCGGCCGTCGTGTATTTCCTCATTTCGCTATTTTTTCTATGCTCAGTGAGAAAAAATAAAAACTTCCCTCCGATACGACGCAGAAGGCCGGGAAATTCTCAAACATCCCCCCCACCCCTATAGATGAAAAGCCGGGAACGTTTCGACGCGCTCCCGGCTTTTTCTATGCTCTTTTCCTGTAAAAACTCGGTGTATATGCCCACTATGGGCCCTGTTTCGGCTTGTTTGGGCCCGTTTCATCGCTTCCAGCACGACGAACCCCACCACGATTTCCGGCGGTGCTAGTCTGCAGACGTTCGGATCCTAGATGTGAACATACGTTCATAATGAATCATGGGAATTTTCACGCGCCCCGCTCCTTGGTGATATAGTTTTCTATTTCCTTCAATCCTTGCCGCTTCATCGAATGTATGCGGCCGCCCTTCATGCCTAATATCTTCATTACCTCCCTCCATGGATAGCCCAACATATAGCGATAATAGAAAACGGTTTGAACTCTCACATTGCTAATATGCTCTATCAGACGCGCCGCCCGCTCCATCGTTTCCACCGTGCGAGAAATTAGCGCAGCAACCGCGGCCCGCTTCTCCTCTATCCGTATCAGCTTATCCGATAATTCCCCATGAACCCCTACACCATGCCGGGCCATTTCCCCCCATGTCACCCCGTGAACCGATCGCGCCTGCATAGAACATTCTTCTAACTCCTCTAGCTGGTTCAAAACTTGCCTTCTTTGCCGCCGGACGTTCTCAAAAAACTCTATAGGCTCCATGTTCTACTTCTCCCTTTCTGACTGACAAAACAGGAAACGAAAAACCGCCCGCCCTTATAGCCATATTGTAAAGCAAATGAAAGAATTTTTTTATAGCAAAATCCCCCTAGTGGTTATAATAACCGCAGCTGAAACTTGTATTCTTTGCACCGCTTGAAACGTCTATGACGGTCTTATTTATACTTTCACCTTTTTAGGGCCATTTTGACAAACAAGCGGCATTTATATTTTATATCTAGCTCGGTGTTGGGGTCGCGAGAACCGCAGCCAATAAAGGCCCCTGGAAGAACCTACCACCATTTTTCACCCTGCCTTCTCCATGCTCCGATCTGAACGCTTTAGGAAGTCATGACGGCGGGCCCCTAGTGGCTGCTTCTAGCTCTATCAGATACACGGCCCGCCCTTGTTGATGGCCCTTTTCTTTTTGCTCCTATAATTGAAAATACCCACTATGCTTTCTCTTTCCCTGGTCTGCTTCTATTTTCCCTTATGCGTAGTATAAAAATTTTTCGATATGGTCTAACTATTGACCCATCTTTCCGCCGCCCTTTTCCCTAGAAAATACTCCTTGCATTTTCGGCACTTTTTCGAGAGAAAAGAGGTTACGCGGTCTTATGTTGAATCGTGAAAACTTTTTTCATACACCCCCCGCCCCATTGCCGCGGTTCCATGGTCTAGCCCTTTCTTCTCGGTGTTGGTTCTCTTTGGGCCTTCTGTAGTGAACCGCTAGCCCGGATCCTAGAAACAAGGTTGCAAGGTTTCCAGCCTTCAGCCTGGTAAACGCTTCACGGCTTGCCCTCGTTGGCTTCCTGGTAATGCCTTCACGCTCCCCCAGCACCGCCGGACGTAATGCCGGGAACCTTTGCACCTGTTTTTTATATGTTATGATGTCCATATCATAATGAAAAAGAAACGGCCGTGAACATTTTCGACGTGTTCAAAGCCGTTTCTTTTTGTTGTGCTTTTCCTATTGAATTTGAGGAATAAAAAAATTTTATTGGGGTATTTTGTGGGGTAAAAGCCGTTTTAGGCATTGCCGAAATGCGCTATTTCTTCCGTGTTTATCGAATGTTTTATACTCATATATAATATACAATTTTGTTATAAAAATGAGTTTTATTGATAGAAATCATAGTATGCTATGGTGGGGACTAGTGACTAGGGACTGGTGACTAGTGACTAGGGACTAGTGATTAGGGATTAGGGATTAGGGATTGGTTAGCAGTTAGCAGTTGGCAGTTGGCAGTTAACTGCTGACTGCCTACTGCTTACCATTTAACTCCCTTCCTTTGAAAAAGGGGTAGCGAGTGCAGCGGGGGATAGCTCCCTCTTGCGATATTAAGTAATGAGAGGCCCATCGGGCCCTACAGAAGGAATCTCGTTAAATTAAGAAGAAGGTAGCAGCGAAGCCGTCATTTCGACCGGGCGTATTTTTGCTTAATGATGTAGAAGTTGTGAAAT
>CAVBRV010000041.1:0-17703 GCA_963597965.1 Paludibacteraceae bacterium
CTATAATTTATATTATTTATATTTCTTTAATTATATGTTCAAAAGAAATAAATGGCAAGGAAAAATTTTATTTTTGTCGGTGGTTGTCTGTTGTTGGTTAAGGATTGGAGTGAGTAGGTATGATTCCGATAGAGATTACAAGGTACTAAAGGTACTAAAGGTACTAAAGGTTCTAAAGATTTCTCGAACGTGCCAATGACGCTAGCGTTTCTTTGCACATTCGAGGCCCCTTAGAACCCTTAGAACCTTTTACATCAACAGAAATCCGCTAATTGACACAACCGACAGCGGAAAGATTTCCCAAACAACCAACAACAAACAACCAGCAACATAAATTTTCCGTTCCTAAATATTTGACAACATAGAAAATGCATGGTATATTACTCATAGGCGAGGGCGAAGCCCCTATGGAGGGATCCCAGAAAAATACATAGGACCCGCTTCGTTGCAATCCGCTTACCAATATGGTGAATCCATAAGCGCGCCGGGGCGTACAGTCCCGTCCTGAGGGTAAGGAAATCATTTCTTATTCTGTACAAATTGAATATCCATCCAACCATGCCAGTCCAGGTAATGGTTGGATTCACGGGGAAGAAAACAAAAATCCGCCGCGAAGAAAAGTGTAGCCCAGCCGGCCTAGGAACCTCTAGGTGCTACCTCTTCTTCGTGCGCGGATTTTTTTGCGTACAAGTTGATAGTTAGCAGTTAGCAGTTAGCAGTTAGCAGTTGGCGGTTAGCAGTTGGCAGTCGGCGGTTTACTGTTGACGGTTAAACATCTTTCCCAATAGCCCCCTTTCCCTGAAAGGGGGTAGCGGAACGAGCCAAGCGAGTGCAGCGCAACGCCGTTAAATTAAGGATTAGAGTAAGTAGGAATGATCCCGCTAGAGACTACAGGTTTCTAAAGGTTCTCAAGGTTCTAATGGTTCTCAGGTTTCTCGAATGTATCTATGAATGCTAGCGTCATCAGCTCGTTCGAGAAACCTTTAGAACCCTTTGTACCCTTAGAACCTTTGTGACAGCAGAAATCATCGCATATTTCGTTTAACTTAATGACATTGGAGTGCAGCAGGGGATAGCCTGCTGTAGCGATATAACGCTTATTTTTCCACTATCCATGCAGGCGTCCATTCTAGCGGTTGTTTAAAAAGAATCGATAACACCGCAGCCGTCATTTCGACCGGGCGTATTTGTGCAAAGTGACGATACAGAAATAAATAGATTTGTGTCCCTGAGTGGAGAAATCTCTTCAGCACTAGCGGTAAGGGCTTAATGAATCAAATCATACTGTCATTTCGACCGATGGGATTCGTGCTTGATGGGGGTATCACTTTTCTGCGACTATGTTAGACAGAAGTGGAGAAATCTTGTGAGATTAACGTTATTTTCGATAGTGTCTCAAGATTTCTCCACTTTTGTCTAACATAGTCGCTTGATACTATAGAACTCACCTTGCACAAATCCCATCGGTCGAAATGACGATTTTGCAAATACTGCTAACCACTAACTGCCTACTGCCAGCTGCCTACTGCTAACTGCCTACTTCCCCCCTCATCTATGCCTTTTTCTTCTACCTCTCCCCTATCTTCATACCGTTTATGTATCTTTGATTTCTTTCATTGACGAAATGAAAAAAGAATCGCAAAATAAGGGTATAGGTGACTGGTGACTGGACTTATGATTTCCTAGTCACTAGTCACTAGTCACCAGTCACTCACCTTAGAAAGGAATCCCCTATGACTACAACCACCCGTTTCGGACAAAAGGGCGAAGACCTGGCCTTGGATTACTTACAGAAAAAAGGCTACCACTTCATCACCCGCAATTTCCGAAGAACCCATGGCGAAATCGATCTCATCATGGAAGATGGAAACACCCTGGTTTTCGTAGAAGTGAAAAGCCGCACCAACCGTCGTTACGGAGAGCCGAAAGAAGCGGTCACCCCTTTCAAGCAGCAGCATATCAAGTACACCGCCAAATCCTTTCTCTACGCCCATCGCATCACAGATAAATCCATCCGCTTCGACGTGGTGGAAGTGATGAAACGAGAAGACGGCAACGTGCTGTTTCATCATATAAGAAATGCATTTTACTAATCGGTGACTAGTAGACTGGTGACTAGTGACTAGGGAAACATGCCCTTAGTCACCAGTCACTAGTCACCAGTCACTAATTCCTCTATTTCTAACAAGGAGAACAACTATGTACGCAGAAGTCCATGGTTCCACCACCTTTGGCCTGAATGGCTACGTGGTGGGCGTCGAAGTAGATATTAATAAAAATTTTCCTGGCTTTGACATCGTGGGACTTCCCACCACCGCCGTGAAGGAATCGAAAGAGCGTGTCCACTCGGCCATTCGCAATTCGGGCTACCATTTCCCCATCGATAAAGTGACGGTGAATCTGGCCCCAGCAGATTTGAAAAAGGACAGCTCCGGTTTGGATCTCCCCATTGCCTTAGGACTTCTGGCAGCCAGCGGGGACGTGCCGAAGGAAGCGTTGGAAAATACGCTTTTCGTGGGCGAATTATCTCTCAAAGGAGAAATCCGTCCCGTGCCCGGCATCCTCTCTATGGTCCTCGCCGGACGAGAAGCGGGCATCACCAAATTCATCATGGCTCCTGACGTCACCAGTGAAGCACTCCTTTGTGAAAATATTACCGTCTATGGACCGCGCGACCTCCGAGAATTGGTGGAATTTCTAAGCGGACAAACCTCTTTGGCGCCCGCCGTGCGTCATGAATCTCATGAACATATCATGAGCGATGTGGATTACGCTGAAGTGCAGGGACAAATTCTCGCGAAAAAAGCCATGGAAATCGCAGCCGCCGGATCTCACAATGTGCTCATGACCGGACCGCCTGGTTCGGGAAAAACCATGCTCGCCCGTCGCATCACCACCATCCTGCCGCCCATGACACGAGAAGAAGCCCTAGAAGTGACAAAAATTTACAGCGTCGCCGGCCTCTTCAAAGCAGAAGACATCATGCGAGAACGCCCCTTCCGCAGTCCTCACCACACCATTTCCATGGCGGGCCTCATCGGCGGCGGTTCCATTCCCCGGCCTGGCGAAGTGACCTTGGCCCACCGCGGCGTTCTTTTTCTAGACGAACTTCCCGAATTTCCAAGAGCCGTCCTGGAAGTACTCCGGCAACCTTTGGAAGACCGTGAAGTTCATATTTCCAGAGTGAACGCCGCCTTCACCTACCCCGCCGATTTCATTCTCATTGCCGCCATGAACCCCTGCCCTTGCGGTTACCTAGGCGATCCACAGAGAGAATGCACTTGCACGGACGGAGAAATCCGCCGGTACGGACAGAAAATTTCCGGTCCCCTCCTAGACCGCATCGACCTCCACGTCTCCGTGCAGCGCCCCAAATACAGCGAACTCACCGCCACCGTCCAAGGCGAACCGTCTGCGGAAATTGCGAAACGCGTGGCCGCTGCCAGAGAAATCCAAGAAGAACGGCTCGCCCGCTGGCATATGCAGTGCAACGCCCAAATGGGCCACCGCCAACTGAAAGAGACCTGCCAGCTCGATACCGAAGGCACTGACATGCTGCGAGAAGTCTTCGAGAAACTCCACCTCTCCGCACGGAGCTACGACCGCATCATCAAAGTAGCCCGAACCATCGCCGACCTAGCTGGCAGCAGTCAGATTGGGGCAGAACACGTGGCGGAAGCGATCAGTTTTAGAAATATGATTCCGAAGAAGTAGGTTGGTGACTGGTGACTGGTGACTAGGGACTAGGGACTAGGGATTAGGGATTAGGGATTAGGGATTTGAGGTATTTAGAATTTAGCGATATAAGTTCTCCCTTTGGCCCCCTTTCTTTGAAAGGGGGGTAGCGGAACGAGCGAAGCGAGTGCAGCGGGGGATAGCTCGCTCTAGCGGCTTTCCTTTAATTTGTATTCAAACGATGTAGGCGTCCAGAGATTGCGGACATGGCTAAAAACATCATCGTAGCGATTGTTGTTGGTTGTTGGTTGTCTGGTTCCAAACAACCAACAACCAGCAACCAACAACACAGAAAAGAGCCTCATGGCGTATCATTCACCATGAGGCTCTTTTCATTTCACTTTTCTATTATCTCTTTCCCAACTGGGCATCAAACATGTAGAGCAAACCTTCGCACTCTTTGGCTTTGGTAAAGCCTTCTACATTATTTCTAGCATTGACTTCTTCTTCCACCTGTTCATTGACGAACCACTGGAGGAAAAGTTCTGTTTCCAAATCTCCTTCTTCTCTAGCCTGCAGAAACAGCTTTCTAATAGAAGCAGATACTTTCTCTTCATGAGCCAAAGAATCCTTTGCCACTTCCAGCGGGCAATCATAATGTTTTTTCACGCCTTCGATAGGCAGGAAATCCACGACCCCATCCCGGTCTTCGATGTAAGACACAATCTTCAAGGCATGTTCTCTTTCTTCTTCATACTGCTTATCCAGCCAAGCAGCATAGCCATTCAAAGATTTGTTCTTCATGTCATGAGCCATGGAACGATACAGGTAAGCGGAACCAAATTCCATATTCACCTGGGAAACGAGTGCTTTGAGTAAGGTATCAGATAATTTCATAGGACAATTCTCCTTTGCTTATATAACTATGTAGTGAGTTCTTCATTGACCCCTTTCGATGTATGTATTATATCATCGAATATTATAGATGTAAAGTGAAAATTTTCGATTTTATAATTTTATTATCCTCTATTCATTCATTTTATTTTTAAATGAAATGAGCCAATGTTGGTGGTTGTTTGTTGTTAGTTGTTTGTTGTCAGTTGTTGGGTCCAAACAACCAACAACTAACAACCAACAACAATGTCAAGCAGAATTTTCCCTCCATATCACTGCCTACTGCTAACTGCTAACTGCCAACTAAAAAGCGGTATAAACGCTAACTCCCAGGAGTATAGCATTCATACCGTTTTTATATTTCTAAGAACTCATCTTTTCCACAGCACCGCTATGGTCACAAGATTTCTCCACTTCTGTCCAACATAGTCACTTCGTTCTTCAGAATCAACTCGCACAAATCCCATCGGTCGAAATGACGGGTAAATAGAGCCCTAGTCACCAGTCACCAGTCACCAGTCACCAGTCACCAGTCACCAGTCACCAGTCACCAGTCACCAGTCACCAGTCACCAGTCACCAAAGATATTATACTCCGGTGCTTCCAAACATTGTTGCGCCGCACCACCATTACGCACTACGCACTTCGCATTACGCACTCTTACAAATGGTATGGTTCATGACGAATAATCTTCATGGCCCGATAAAGCTGTTCCGTGAGAATGAGCCTTGCCATCTGATGAGTGAAGGTCATGGCGCTGATGGAAATTTTCAGATTGGCTCGCTTGCGAATATTTTCTCCATTCCCATAGGGACCACCAATCATGAAATAGAAATGACTGGTGCCACTCACCATGCGTCCCTGAATCCATGAAGCCAATTCTTCGGAAGACATGGGCTTCCCTTTCAAATCAAGCAGCACTAGGCAATCATCATCGGAGAGATATTTTAGCATCTTCTCTCCTTCTTTTTCCATGACCTTTTCTTTCATGACTGGTGATGGATTGTCTGGCATTTTTTCTTCATCCTGGGCAATGATGTCCAGTTTGGAAATCGGCGTCAGCCGTTTCACATATTCATCGATGCCAGAGCGCATCCATTTTTCTTTGATTTTGCCAATGGCAAGGATGGTGAATTTCATATATTAGCCTCGTATGGTAAATAATGGGTGGTCATAAATTCGCTTTTGGGGAAATAATGCGTAATGCGAAGTGCGAAGTGCGTAATGGTGGAAGGGGCGCACAAATACCCCTTTTTATTGAAAAAATAAATTCGATGTAAGCGGATTTGTCCAAAACGAAAAAGGGGTTCAAGGCTTCTGAATGAGCTGATGACGCTAGCGTCCATAGGCACATTCGAGAACCTTGAGCAACCTTAGAACCCTTAGAACCCTGAGCAACATGTAATAACCAGCGGCTTCAATCCTAAAGCCTCCACCGCTCTACATCACTTATCCGCATCCGGCGCCGCTGCCAGGAGTACATCGGTCTTCGATTCCCGACCATTATGTTCATAGGTGAGAGTAATCTTATCGCCTGGTTTGTGGCTATCCAGGATTTCTCTCATTTCTTTCATGGTGTTGCACTCTTTATCATCGATAGCCAGGATGTAATCGCCGGGCTGGATGTCGGTCAAGCTGACGGGGCTTCTGGAAGCCACTTTCATGACGAGTACCCCTTTATCGTGTTTCCATTCATAGCCATAGCGCTGGGCAATGTCTTTATCGGCTGCATAGACACCCAAGTAAGCTCTTGTCACTTTGCCATTGTCGATGAGCTGCTGGATGATGCCTTTCGCCTGATTGATCGGAATGGCAAAGCCCATGCCTTCCACTCCTTCTTTGGCGATTTTCGCACTATTGATGCCCACCACTTTCCCATCGGCTGTCACAAGAGCACCGCCGGAATTTCCTGGATTGATGGCCGCATCGGTCTGAATGAGTTTAAAACGCTGGTCAATATCATCCAAGCTGCGGTTCATGGCACTAATAACACCTACTGTGACGGTCCCTTGAAATTCCAATCCCAATGGATTCCCGATAGCAATAGCAGTTTCACCCACTTGTAAGCCATCCGAATCACCCAGTTCTGCCACTGGCAAGTCATCACTGCCTTCGATTTTCACCACGGCTAAATCGGTGGATGGGTCTGTTCCTACTACGGTACCGGAAACGGTTTTTCCTGTAGAAAGAGAAACATTAACTTCTTTGCTACCAGATACGACGTGATTATTGGTGACAATGTAGCCTTTCTTATCAAAGAGGACGCCAGACCCCACGCTCTGTCCCACTTCGACCCGGCGGTTGAACATATCTCGATCGTATACTTTCGTGGTAATTCCCACCACTGCAGGCCCTACTTCCTTCACGGCCTGCACAATGGCCGTATTTCTAATGGCTGGCAAGTCCTGTACTTTCTTATCCGCTCCTTGTGGAACTTGATAGGAAGAGCCGGCTTGGTTTTTATTGATAGAAGGAATGCCACTCCCAAAGAAACATCCCCCCGCACCGCCAACGACCAACATAGCCAGTGCTACGGCCAGAATTTTCATCCGCCCCTTGCGAGAGCCAGCGGGTTGCTGCTGCATGGCTTCTCCGTGTTCTTTGAGTTGTTTATCTAAATCTTCTCTGTCCATGATTTTCACCTCATTACTTAAATGGTGACTGGTGACTCGTGACTAGTGACTAGGAAATTCCCCAGTCACTAGTCACGAGTCACTTATTTCATTTATAAGGATTTTCTCATTATAGCACATTTGGCAAGTTGGTTCACGGTCGACTGTTGACAGTTAACGGTTAACTGTTAACTGTTTACTGTTTACTGTTTACTGTTTACTGCCTACTGCCAACTGCCAACTGCCGACTAAATCAAAAAGTGACTGGTAACTAAGAGTATCAAAACTCCTAGTCACCAGTCACTAAAAATTACTTCGCAAAATCCGTAGCACGGGTCTCGCGAATGACCACCACTTTGACCTGGCCTGGGTATTGCAATTCCTTTTCGATTCTCTGGGAAATATCATGAGCCAAGATGACAGACTGATCTTCATTGACCTTTTCCGGTTTCACAATGACACGCAGTTCACGACCTGCCTGAATGGCGTAGCAACTAGCCACACCGGGGAAGGATTTCGCGATGTCTTCCAGTTTCGTCAATCTCTTGATGTAATTTTCCAGCGTTTCGCGGCGTGCCCCTGGACGAGCGGCCGAAATCGCATCGGCGGCAGCCACCAAGACGGATTCTACGCAAGTTGCTTCAGTGTCTCCATGGTGGGAGGCAATGGCATTGATGACCTTCGGCGATTCATGGTATTTCTGTGCCAATTCCACACCCAGTTCTACATGGGTGCCTTCCTGTTCGCGGTCCACCGCTTTGCCAATATCATGGAGCAAGCCTGCTCTTCTTGCCAGTTCTACATCAGCCCCCACTTCTGCTGCCAGAATACCAGAGAAATAGGACGTATCGATGCAATGCTGCAGGACATTCTGTCCATAGCTGGTGCGATATTTCAAGCGACCCAAGGTTTTCACCAGTTCCGGATGCATCCCGCGAATGCCGCATTCCATGACGGCTGCTTCACCGGCTTCGCGAATGGCTTTATCCACTTCTTTCTTAGTCTTTGCCACCACTTCTTCGATACGAGCCGGATGGATACGACCATCTTTTACCAAGCTTTCCAAAGCCAGGCGAGCGATTTCACGACGAATCGGGTCGAAACAGGAGAGAATCACCGCTTCAGGGGTATCGTCGATGATAAGATCCACGCCAGTCAGGGTTTCAATGGCGCGAATATTTCTCCCTTCACGACCAATGATACGGCCCTTCATTTCTTCATTTGGCAAAGCCACTACGGAAACGGTGGTTTCTGAAACCGTGTCTGCCGCATTTCTCTGAATAGCTGCCGCAATAATTTCTCTGGCCTTCGTATCAGCGGTACTCTTGGCTTCTTCTACGGCATCGCGGATACGGACTGCCTTTTCGTGGGTCAGCTCTTCATCCACCCGCTGGAGAATCATGTCTTTCGCCTGTTCCCGAGACAACTGGGAAATTTCTTCCAGTTTGACCTGCTGAGACTGATACAGTGCATCTACTTTGGCTTTCTGATTTTTCACTTGGTTTTCCCGCTTATCCAGCTGGGATTCCCGCTGTTCCAGATTGCCACTTCTCCAGTCCAGATTGTTTTCCTTCTGGACCAGACGCTGTTCATACTTCTGCAGTTCATCTCTGCGCTGCTTATTTTCCTGTTCTACTTCTTCCCGAAGCTTATGAATTTCATCGCGGGTCTGAACCAGGGTTTCTTTTTTCAACGTTTCTGCTTCACGAGATGCGGAATCGAGCAATTTCTTTGCATCTTCGGCTATCTGGTTCGCCTTTTCTTCGGCGGAACCAATCCGTGCTTCCGCAATTCGCTTGCGGAGCAGGTACCCAATGCCGGCACCGATCACAGCAGCGATAATGCCGCACACAATGACGTACAGTAAAACTTCATCCAGTGTCAAGTACTTCACCTCTCTCTTTCTTGATTATTATGTTTCATAAAGCGTAATACCAGTAACTTGGCACGGATATTTTCAGAAGGCCGCCTCTTCCCCTCGTTTCTGTTTCTAGGAAATAGACATTCTTCCGCTTTGAATGCCTTTCCAAGCCAGTGTACAAGGTACAAAGAAGTAGCAAAATATATAGAAATAAATTTTCTTAAAAATAAACGTGCCACCACTCATTCCATCCCTGGAACAAGCAGGGCTGAAGTAAGTCGTGGCCTTTTCAAAAGATATTTCATTTCACCATAAAAGAAATCGCTGCTCGTATAGCAGCAATCCAATCTATTTGTACGAATCATCTCTTCAAAGAGGATTCCATCGGTTCTTCAGCACCTATTTAATTCTAAAATTTTTATATTTTATTGTCAAGATGGAAAGTTGGCAGTAGGCGGTAGGCGGTACGTAGTTGGCAGTTGGCAGTTGGCAGTTGGCGGTTTACGGTTTACGGTTTGCGGTTTACCGTTTACTGCTTACTGCTTGCTGCTTACTGTTTACCGTTTACCGTTTACCATTTACTGTTTACTGTTTACCGTTTACCGTTTACTGTCTACTGCCTACTGCTAACCGCCTACTGCCTACTGCTAACCGCCTACTGCCTACTGCTAACCGCCTACTGTTTCCCCCGCCTTCTGCGGTATCCACAATTTCTGCTCCGGATAGAGCCAACGAAATTCATAGGACGGCACCCACACCGGGCCGAACGCATGCATAGGGATTAGCAAAGAGGGATGCAAACGGGTCAAAAATTGTTTCACTCCCCACTCCCTTGCCACCGCTTGCCGCGCGTCCACTGGCAAAAAGGCGATGTCTACTTGCTGCTCTCCTAATTGTTCCAGTTCTTGAAAGAAATGGTCTCGTGCTTCCCGGTTATCCCCATTCGGTTCTCCTGCCCAGTGCCACCAATTCAAATCGCCTGCATGAAAAAGGGAAAAATCTTTTCCTCGCACCAAGAAGGAACCGCCCACATCGGTAGAACCATACATGGTCACTTGAACATTCTCCTCTTCCACCACATCACCAGGGCGCATGAGACGCTGTTTCTCATCCTCTTGCAACGACAGATGACAATCTTCGTGCATGATATACCGAGTGACCTGCGATTCATAGTGAGCGATTGTTGGATTAAAATGATCCCCATGGACATGGCTCACAAAGAAATAGACCTTTTTCTTCGTTCCTTGTAATGCCTTCTCCAATTTTCCCGCCGGATCCTGGTAGTAATCAAACACGCAAATCACGGAATCATTTTCATAGATGAATCCGCTATGATATAAAAATGTAATATTGCCGTTCATGACTTCCTCCTTTAGTGTCAAACGTGCCTTGATTCAATAGTTATATGGTTGTTGGTTGCTTGTTGTTGGTTGTTTGACCCCAACAACCAGCCACACGGGTTTATCCTATTAAAATATTTGTAAGTTCCTTATAAATATTACCATGAAAATCAATTTTCTAAAATGTTGTATAATAAAGATAATAAAGATTCATATATGCTACCCGCCCAACAACCAACAACCAACAACCAACAACCAACAACCCCAATTATTGCATTTCCTTTACAAATTAGTTACAATATATATTATGTCTTTTATCAAAGGTTGCTCAGGTTGCTCAAGTTTTGCAAATGTGCCCATAAATAATGGCGTCATCTACTCATTCAAGTAACCTGAGAAACTTGAGAAACCTGAGCGGCCTAAGGAACTTATAACCACAATCGAAACCAATGCTTAACCGCATACCGTCAAAGGAGGTATTTCCTATGGTAACCCACGAAAAAGAAACGCATCGTTTTATCATCGAAAAGCCAGAAGGCACTTGCTATATGGAATACACCTTACAAGATATGACCTGCACCGTCCTTCACACAGTAGTACCGAAAGCATTGTCCGGTCAGGGATTGGCAGGACAGTTGGCCCAAGCTTGCTATGACTGGGCTATGGCGAATCATTACACCTTACACTCCGAATGTTCCTATATGACAGCTTGGTTGAAGCGAAAGCAGGATTAAGTTAAGCGAAATTTGCAATGATTTCTGCTGATGTAAAGGTTGCTAAGGTTGCTCAAGCTGCTAAGGTCTCTCACGTTTCTCGAATGAGCTGATAACGCTAGCATTTATAGGCACATTCGGGAAACCTGAGCAACCTTAGAACCCTTAGAACCTTGAGAAACCTGTAACCTCAAGCGAAATCATACCTACTAACACCAATCCGTAACATAACACCATCTACAATAAAGAAAGAAATTCATCCTATGTATAGTTCATCCCTCTTTCAATCCCCCACCACGTTTCGAGAGACCCAAGAAACCCTGGAGCGGATCACCTCGCACTTTGTGGCGCTCATGCAACTGAAATCAGAAGAATTGTATACCCACTCGGTCCGCGTCTCCAATTACGCCGGTGCCACAGCGGTATACATGAAACTGCCTTCTAACGAAATCACCTTGATTCGGTATGCCGGCTTTCTTCATGACATCGGTCTTTTGAGCATCCCCAATAAAATTTTAGCGAAAGCGCCTTACCTCTCTCGCCGAGAGTTGACGCTCTATAAGAAACATCCAGACCTGGGTGCCAATATGCTCGAATCTATTCCTGGATGTCAGGACTTGCTTCCTTATATCCATTGCCACCACGAACGCTGGGACGGCAGCGGATTTCCTAAGCATCTCAAGAATGTAAATATTCCTTTGGGCGCTAGAATTATTGCGGTCGCTGATTACTACGATAATATGATTTACTCCGCCCCTGATTTCAAAGACCGAGGCGCCGCCGATATTTCCCGTGAGTTATTCTCCGGTTCGGGACTTCTCTTCGATCCAGAAGTAGTTTCTTCCTTTTTGAAAGTCCTATTTCCTAAAAATGATGAAACAAATAAAAAGCCATGAGAGTTGGTTGTCTCTCATGGCTTTTTATTTTGGGGGTGACTGGTGACTGGTGACTAGGGACTGGGGATTAGGGACGCTAGCGATTGTACCACTAGCGTCTTGGCTCCCCCCTTCGGGGGAGCTGCCGTAGGCAGAGGGGGCAGCTCTAGCGGGATGAAATACTATGTTTCTCCTATCATACTCGGTGCCGTCCGCGCCTAGCACTAAACAGGTATATATTCCACATTTCACGTTAGGAGCTAACATTTCCAAATACGCATGATATGTTCATAATGAAGTATACCGCTGGTGCAGCCCCCTCTTTTATTCTCCCCCGACGGGGGAGACAAGATGCTAGTGCTTCTAACGATACACTCAAAAACGTAAAAACCCATGACGCTAGTCTGAACGCCTATTCCGCTTTTCTCACATCGCATTTCAAATCGCTAGTGCGAGCTATCCCCTTGTCCATTCGCTCCGCTCATGGCCTTTCCCCTTCCAAAGGAAGGGGATTTTAGTGCTTATAACCGCTATATACCATTAACCATATCATCGCTACAGAACCTTAAAACACACGTTGTATCTCCCTGTTTCTCCAACCTCAGCATCGCTACAGAACCCTAAATTACACATTCCATCTCCATGTTCCTCTAACCAAACCACCGCTACAGAACCTAAAAAAATGCGGCGCCCCATATTTCCAATGCGCCGCACCATCACTCCTCACTCCTAATTCCTCACTCCTCACTATTTACGTGCATACTTCATCTCCATGTTCCTCCAGCCACATCATCGCTATAGAACCCCAGTCACTAGTCCCTAGTCACCAGCTACCAGAAGATCCACCAACTGTTCCACATTCTTCTTCCCGAAGTGCACCGCACCGTCCACGATGAGGCAAGGAACGCTCATGATGTTATATTTCTTCTGCATCTCAGGATAGTGAGATAAATCATACACATCTACTACCACATCGGAACGCTCTGCGGCGATGCGTTCGGCAGCGGCCACCAAGTCGGGGCACATGGTGCAAGAAAGGGACACGGCGATTTCCATATGAATCGGCCCTGAAAGAGAGGCGATTTGCTGCTGCACAGCCTCACTGATTGCCTGCCCTGGTCCTGCTGCATTGTAGAGGGCCAAAATGAAGGAATTGAACTCATGTCCTCCGGGTACGCCGTGGAAATTCATGCCCATTTCCTGTCCATCTTTGTCACAGATGACTAGCGTATTTCTTCTATCTTCTGTAGCATTACAAATTTCATAGGACAATTTGCTGCACAGAGACGATAACTCTTGCAGCAATTTTTTATTTTCCAAAGAACCGTCGCTGCCATCATCATATAGCCGGAGCAATAGGGGACGTTCCAGCCGAGCCAGCACAGGAGATAACGCCTGCCTCGTTTCATCATCCAGAAAAGCGCCTGCTTCGGCAGCAGCCGGTTTGTTTTCCTCTGGCTTCGGAGTAGCCGCTTTGGGTGCATAGACCCGCTGGATGTGCAATTTCCTATATTGGTCGCCCAAGTATCGTTCCAATGAAGTGGCCGCGATGGCACCATCGGAAACGGCGGTCACTACTTGCCGCAAATTTTTCACGCAAATATCCCCTGCCGCATAGACACCGTCCAAATTGGTCTTCTGGTTCCGGTCGGTCAGCACATAGCCTTGGGGATTCAGTTCCACTTGTCCTTGGAGCAAAGCATTTTCCGGTGCATATCCTACGAAAACAAAGACGCCGTAGAAATCACCCGGTGCTACCTGGTAGCGGGTCAGTTCTCCCGTCCTTCGATCCTGCAAGACGACTTGGCGCACTGCCATATCCCCTTCGATTCGTTCCACCTGGGTATGGTACAGCACAGTCACATGGGGATGGGATTTCAATTCTTTTACTGCCGCTGTGGAAATAGAGAAATCATCGCCTCGCACTACCATGTAGATGTGTTTCCCATATTTCGTCAGAAATAATCCTTCTTCCACCGCCGCATACCCGCCGCCGATGACGAAAATATCTTTTCCTGTGAAAAATTCACCGTCGCAAGTGGCACAATAGGCCACGCCATGTCCCCGAAATTCCGCTTCGCCGGTAAAGCCAGCCTGCCGCGGATGGGCACCTGCCGCATACACCACGCCTAGGGCCTGGAAATCGCCTCGATCCGTATGGACTGTCTTATAATCACCAGCCAATTCCAAACTTGTCACAGTGGCGGTCAGAAATTCAGCACCAAAAGCTTGGGCTTGCCGCGCCATATCAGCCGTCAACTTTTCTCCAGTGGTGGAAAGTATGCCTGGATAATTCACCACTTCTGAAGTGATGGTGATTTGACCGCCTAATTTTTCTTTTTCAATCACCAATACACGAAATCTCGCTCTTGCCATATAGATAGCGGCAGAGAGCCCTGCCGGTCCTCCGCCGACTATGATGGCGTCGTAGATGTTACTCATAACCTTATTCTCCTATCAACAAAAATAGTGACTAGTGACTGGTGACTAGAAATATATACTTCCAGTCACCAGTCACTAGTCTACCAGTCACCGATGAAAATCATTTTTATTTATAGTAATGCATGCAGCACGTAGTATTACAGCTTCCCTACCAAGTCAAAGGATGGTTTCAGTGTCTTTTCGCCTGGATGCCATTTGGCCGGGCATACTTCATCGCCGTGCTGGTAAACGAACTGGGCTGCCTGTACTTTGCGGAGCAGTTCATCTGCATTACGGCCGATATTGCCAGCACTGACTTCATAGAGTACCACTTCGCCCTTCGGGTTGATGACGAAAGTACCTCTTTCGGTGAGACCGTCGTTTTCGATGTAAATATCCAGTTCCTTGGACAGCTTACCGGTGGGGTCGCCAATCATGGGATAAGTTACCTTGCCGACAGCATCAGAAGATTCGTGCCATGCTTTGTGTACGAAATGGGTATCGCAAGAAACAGAATAAATTTCGCAACCGATTTTCTTAAATTCATCATACTTGCTCTGCAGGTCTTCCAGTTCCGTAGGGCATACAAAAGTGAAATCAGCGGGGTAGAAGAAGAGCACGCTCCATTTCCCCTGTAAATCCTTGTCAGTCACTTCGATAAATTCACCATTTTGGTATGCATTGAGTTTGAATTCAGAGATTTTTTTTCCGTTGAGAGACATAATAGTTTCCTCCTATTTTAATTTGGTTGGCAGTTGGCAGTCAACTGTCAACCGTTAACCGCTAACTGCTAACTGCTAACTGCTAACCAACAAGTTCGCTTTGCTCTTTATCGAGCACTCACGAACTGTATTTAACTTTCTGAATGTATTATATCATCCTAATCGGTAAATTTCAATATGCTATTTCTAAAATTTTCAATTTATTTTTATGACATTCGATATGTGATTGTTGTTGGTTGTTAGTTGTTGGTTGTTGGTTGTTTGGCCCCAACAGCAGACAACTAACAATATAAGGGTTATTATTTTGCAAAATACTTCTTTCTAACAAATCAGCCATACCCTATTTCCCAAGGTTATAAAGGTTATAACGCAAACTTCCCACTTCAGAAGTACTGCTTTACCTTGATATAGTGTGACATCAAGCGGTATTTAATAGACCCATCAGGTCCGCAAAAGGAATCTTGTTAAGTTAAGAAGAAGTTAGCAACGGAGCCGTCATTTCGACCGATCATATTTGTGCTTAATGATATAGAAGTTGTGAAATGATTTGTGTCCCTGAGTGGAGAAATCTCAGCGGCACCAGCGATAAAGGCTTAATGACAGAATCCCGTCCCAGTCTTTAAGCCATTACCGCTAGTGATGAAAAGATTTCTCCACTCAGGGACACAAATCTATTTATTTCTGTATCAGCACTTTTTACAAATATGACCGGTCGAAATGACGATAGAACAAATACCATCTACTGCCTACTGCTAACTGCCAACTGCCAACTGCCAACTAAAAAGAACGGCATGCAAATCCAATGATTCACATGCCGTTTCTCATATTTCCGAATGACTAGTCACCAGTCACTAGTCACCATTATTCTGCTGGCTTAGAGCTCTTGAACCCTTCTCTTTTTCCAATGACAGTGACGCCATTCATGTACGGAACCAATACATCCGGTACCTTGATGGTGCCGTCAGCCTGCTGGTAGTTTTCCATGATAGCGGCTACGGTTCTGCCTACTGCCAAGCCGGAACCATTCAGGGTGTGAACAAATTCTGGTTTTGCGCCCGGTGTACGGCGGAAGCGAATGTTCGCACGGCGTGCCTGGAAGTCGAGGCAGTTGGAGCAGGAAGAAATTTCTCTGTACTTGTTCTGCGCTGGCATCCACACTTCGATATCATAGGTCTTGGCAGAGGAGAAGCCAATATCGCCGGTGCAGAGGCAAACCACATGGTACGGAATCTTCAAGAGCTGCAGAATCTTTTCTGCTTCAGCGGTCAAGGATTCCAATTCATCCCAGCTGTCTTCCGGTTTACAATATTTCACCATTTCTACTTTATGGAACTGGTGCTGACGAATCAGTCCGCGGGTATCTTTACCAGCAGAACCCGCTTCTTTACGGAAGCATGGGGTCAGGGCGGTCAGATGAACAGGAAGAATATTGGCATCCAGAATTTCGCCAGAGAAATAGTTGGTCAGCGGTACTTCAGCGGTTGGGGTCATGTACATGCTTTCCCCTTCCACTTTGTACATATCGTCTGCAAATTTCGGCAGCTGGCCGGTGCCCTGCATGGATTTGCCGTTGATGATGTATGGCGGAATCACTTCGGTATAGTCATTCTGCTGGGTATGTACGTCCAACATGAAGTTGTAAACCGCTCTTTCTAGACGAGCCGCCTGGGACAAGTAGAAATAGAAACGAGCGCCAGACACTTTGCCTGCTCTTTCTGCATCGAGGAGCCCCAGTTCATCCCCCAGTTCATAATGGGCTTTGATCGGGAAATCAAAGGTCGGGATTTCGCCCCATTTGCGAACTTCTGGATTTTCGCTATCATCTTTACCTACTGGCACAGACTTATCGCACATGTTCGGGATATGAAGCAGCAATTCATTCAGTTTGGTTTCTACTTCATTCAATTCTTTATCAATATCCGCAATCTTCTTGCCCACTTCACGCATAGCGGTGATAGCTTCCGTTGCATCTTCGCCATTTCTCTTGGCCTGGGCAATTTTCTTGGATTCTGCATTTTTTTCACTCTTCAGGGCTTCGGTCTGCTGTAAGAGTTCTCTTCTCTTTTCATCCAGATCCAGCACTTCGTCCAGGTCAAATGGATTGTGACGATTCTGCAGATTGGCTTTCACTTCATCTGCATGGTCTCTGATAAATTTCATGTCTAACATAGTTTTTCTCTCCTTTGAAATAATTGTTGTTGGTTGTTGGTTGTTGGTAAATAATCCAAACAACTAACAACCAACAACTAACAACTAGTTTTAGCCAATAAAAAAAACTCCATCCCTCCATGGGACGAAGTCATCGCGGTGCCACCCAATTTGCTTTAAGCCAGCTCACAGTTTGTATCGGTATCACACCGTCCGATTCTTCACCGGCCGCTCCTGAGTGGAAACTTTTTCCTCTGCCAGGGCTCTCACCAGCCGCCCTTTCTCTGAAAGACATCAAAAAAAGATTTTCTCTTTCCCTGCGTTGTCCCTATTATAGCCACTTGAAATGGAGTTTGCAAGGGGAAATATTGGAAATGCGTAATGCGAAGTGCGTAGTGCGTAATGGTGGCCGGCGAGCGCATCGAATTACTCTTATATGGAT
>CAVBRV010000042.1:0-17681 GCA_963597965.1 Paludibacteraceae bacterium
TGCGCCCCTTCCACCATTACGCACTACGCATTTCGCATTACGCACTATTTCCACTACGGTCTACTTACTACTTTAATTCTGCTGCTTCTTCCTTCAATTCAAAGGCTTCCAGCTGGTCTCCTTCTTTGACGTCGCGGTAGCTGTCGATGGCGATACCGCATTCATAACCAGCTGCCACTTCTTTCACATCGTCTTTGAAACGACGGAGGGAGGCAATCTTGCCTTCGTGAATGACAATGCCATCGCGAATCAGGCGCAGCTGACAGTTGCTGGTAATCTTGCCATCCTGGACATAGGAACCAGCGACAATGACTTTCGGTGTATGAATGACCTGACGAATTTCCGCATGGCCCAGCACCACTTCGCGAATGGTCGGGGAAAGCATACCAGCCATAGCGGCTTTCACATCATCGATGCAGTCGTAAATGACGCGATAGAGTCGAACATCGACGCCGTCTTTTTCTGCCATAGCGCGCGCATTGGCATCAGGACGAACGTTGAAACCGATGATAAGGGCGTTAGAAGCAGAAGCGAGCATCACATCGGATTCATTGATGGCACCCACAGCGGAGTGGACGATGGAAATACGAACTTCGTCGCTCTTGATGCCCTGGAGGGACTGTACCAAGGCTTCCACGGAACCCTGGACGTCGGCTTTAATGATGACATCCAGTTCCTTCATTTCGCCTTCTTTAATCTTTTCAAAGATATTATCCAAGGTGACTTTCTGAACGCTTCTCTGTTCTTCTTCCTTCGCACGAGCCGCACGAATTTCTGCCATAGCACGAGCTTTCTTTTCATCCATGACGAAGAAATGATCGCCAGCTTCCGGTACGCTATCCATACCGAGGATTTCTACCGGAGCAGATGGTTCGGCGCTCTTCATCTTGCGGCCATTTTCATTGTTCATGGCACGGACGCGGCCCCAGCTCTTGCCAGCCAGGATGCCATCGCCGATGTGGAGGGTACCATTCTGGACGAGAACGCTCATCACTGGGCCTCTGCCTTTATCCAGCTGGGCTTCGACAACGACGCCGTAAGCTTCGCGGTTCGGATTGGCTTTCAGTTCCTGCATTTCTGCGACAAGAAGAATGTTTTCCAAAAGGTCATCCAAGCCAATTCTCTTCTTCGCGGAAATCGGGGTCATGATGACATCGCCGCCCCAATCTTCAGCGAGGAGGCCTTCTTTGGAGAGTTCTTCTTTGATACGGTCTGGGTTAGCGCCTGGTTTATCAATCTTGTTGATAGCTACCATAATCGGCACCCCTGCATTCTTTGCATGGTGGATGGCTTCGATGGTCTGTGGCATGACGCCATCATCGGCAGCGACGATCAGGACCGCAATATCTGTAATCTGAGCACCACGGGAACGCATCGCCGTGAAGGCTTCGTGACCTGGGGTATCGAGGAAGGTAATCTTGTGGCCTTTGTAACGAATCTGGTACGCACCGATTCTCTGGGTAATGCCGCCGGCTTCGTGAAGGGCTACATTGGTCTGACGAAGCGCATCGAGCAGTGTGGTTTTACCATGGTCGACGTGACCCATGATGGTAACAACCGCCGGTCTTGGTTTCAAGAAACGTGGATCATCTTCTGCCGGAACGTATTCGGTCGGGTCTGCTGCTTCTGCGGGTTCCAAGAGGGTGACACCAAATTCTTCGGCCAGAATTTCCACCGTATCTCTATCCAAGTTCTGGTTGATGGTGGCCATGACACCGTCTTTCATGAGGTGCATGATGATTTCGCTTACTTCACGACCGAAGAGGTCTGCCAATTCTTTGACCGTCACGCTCGGCGGAAGTTCTACTTCTGTCGGATACGCGGTTGGTTTCTTTTCAGCCGAATGTTTCTTTTTCTTGTTCTGGTTCAAAGACCGAGCCATGAGAGAGCCGCCTTCTTTTTCTCTGCGGCTTCTTTCCCAATCCTTCTTTGTCTTCTTCTTTGCCGGCTTTTCTCTTCTGGTGGTCGGCTTCTGGGCTGTTTCTTCTACAGCTGGAGCAGCGGAAGCCGCATTGCGCTGCGGACGAGCCGGCCGATCGGTCTTCGGACGGTCTGTGCGGCGGTCTCCATTTCTATCATTGCGATCGCTTCTCTGACCATTTCTCGGTCTGTCGTTCCGATCACCGCTTCTGTTGTCCCGGCGTTCCCCGTTTCTGTCATTGCGGTCGCTTCTCTGACCATTTCTTGGTCTGTCGTTCCGATCGCCGTTTCGATTGTCCCGACGATCCCCATTTCTATCATTGCGGTCCGCCCGGCCTTCTCTGCGAGAACGGTCGCCTCTTTCACTCTTCTGTCCGCTTCTTTCGCCATTTCTTTCATTGCGATCCGACTTGCCTTCTCTAGCAGGGCGACCATTTTTATCATCCCGTCTCTGGGGTTTGTCGTTTTTCTTTTCAGCATTCTTATTGGAAGAAGCTTTAGCCGGTGCAGCTTTGGCGTTTTCCTTCTTCGGAGCCGCTTTCGGTGCTTCTGCTGGTTTCGTTTCCTTCACGTCTTCTGTGGAATAGGAAGAATAGGAAGACTGACGCTTGTTATCCCCATTCTTGCGATCCGCTGGCTGACCAGACTGATCGAAGCGAACAGTACGCATTACCGGACGTTTCGCGGCTTTTTTCTTCTGTTCCGCAATGGCTCTTGCCAGCAAGGATTTCCCGTTGTCGTCGACGCCAGACAATCGGTTGCTCACATCTACATGAGCGTTTTTCAAAATTTCAATGACTTCTTTATCTGTCTTGCCAAATTCCTTGGCAAGTTCATACACTCTATATTTCTTTTTCTGCATAAGCAGCCTCCCATTCTATCTGTTTGTATTAGGGTTAATGGTTTTGGTGACTCGTAGACTAGTGACTGGTGACTAGGATAATGAAATCCCTAGTCACTAGTCACCAGTCACTAGTCACCCTTATCTATCATCTATTTTCTTGATAATGGCCTGGCTAAAGCCTTTATCCACGATGAGAGCCGCGGTCCTGACGCCTTTGCCAAGAGCGCGCCCCAATCGTTCTTTTTCACCAAAGATGCGGCAGGAAATATGCGCTCGTTCCGCCGCTCTCTGGTACTCATCCTTTGTGCGTGGGGAGCTGTCTTCTGTAATAATCAGAAGGGCCGCTTTGGGCGATTTTATTTTTTTCAGCCCTTCTGCCACCTGTTCATTTCCAGAAAGCAATCGTCCTGCTTTCATACAAAGGCCAAGCATCCGGTAAATCGATTCATCCATTTTCGATCTGCGCCTTCAGTGCATCATAGACATCTTTGGAAACAGGCCGTTTCAAGGATTTTTCCAATCCATGGGATTCATAGGCTTTGGTGAAACATTCAATATCATCGCACACATACACGCCGCGACCCGATTTCTTTCCGGTTCTATCCAATTCGATGATGCCGGTTGGTAAGGCCACGATACGAAGGAGTTTCTTCTTCGGTTTCAATTCTTTGCAACCTACACACATCCGCATAGGAATTTTTTTGACTTTCATCTTATTCCTCCTCTGTGGTGGTTGGCGCCGCTTCTACATCCGTGGATTCAGCATCGCTGGATTCAATATCTCCCAGAATGTCATCATCTTCCACTTCTTCCGCAGCATCACTGCCGAATCCTTCTTCCTGAGCCTGGGTTTCGCTCTTAATATCAATCTTCCAGTTGGTCAATTTCGCAGCGAGGCGGGCATTCTGACCGGCTTTGCCAATAGCCAAGGACAGCTGGTAATCCGGAACGATGACATAAGAAGATTTTTCATCTTCCCATACAGAAACGGAAATGACTTTGGCCGGGGACAGGGCATTGGCGATGTAAACCGCCGGGTCTTCATCCCAACGAACAATATCAATTTTTTCATCATGCAATTCGTCTACAATGTTCTGGACGCGCTGCCCCTTCGGTCCTACGCAAGCGCCCACCGGATCCACCGTGGGGTCCATGGCATAGACCGCAATCTTGGAACGAGAACCCGCTTCACGGACTACGTTCTTAATTTCTACGGTGCCGCTGTAAATTTCCGGCACTTCCAATTCAAAGAGACGTTTCAACAGGCCTGGATGGGTTCTGGAAAGAATAATTTCCGGTCCCTTGGTGGTCTTTCTGACTTCCAGCACATAGCATTTAATTTTATCATTGGTATGGAATTCTTCCCCTTCGATTTGTTCCGCAAAAGGCAGAATCCCTTCGACCCGGCCCAAATCCACAAAAACGGTGCGGGATTCGTTCCATTTCACAGTGCCAGTGATGACATCCCCTTCGCGACCAGAGAATTCGTCATAAATAGAGCCTCTTTCCGCTTCACGGAGTTTCTGAATCATCACCTGCTTCGCTGTCTGGGCTGCGACACGGCCAAAATTCTTCGGTGTCACATCGATGCGGACAATATCACCCACTTCACAGGTTTTATCATATTTTCTGGCATCTTCCAAAGGCATTTCATTCACTGCATTTTCATGGGTTGGATCTACCGCTTCCACCACAGTCTTTTCTTCATAAATGCGATAATTTCCTGTTTCTCTGCTCAGTGTCACAAAGGCCTTGGCATTGCTGCCTGTTTCCTTCTTATACGCCGTAAGCAGCACCATTTCCAGTGCATCAAATACAATATTTGGATCGACTTTCTTCACTTTCACTAAGCCTTCTACGGCATCCAACAAAACTTTACCATTCACGATGATTACTTCCTCCTCGATTAAAATGAAAAATGCAGTCTAACCTGCGAAATTTTATTTCTTTCCAAATTCAGGGTTTCCCCATCTTCTAAGGTAAGCTGTAAACTACCATCCTCAGCAAGGCCATCCAGACGGGCGGTCAAAGCCTTCACGCCCTTTTGCCCTTCCAAGGGAGCAAACAATTTAATATCTACTTCACTCCCCGCATAGCGGATGAAGTCTTTGTCTTTTTTCAGCACCCGGTCCAGCCCAGGAGAAGACACTTCCAACATGTAATTGTCGGAAATCATATCCTTCTCATCCAGAATGGCGCCCGCCTTTTCGCTAATGGTCTGGCAGTCGTTCAAATCCACGCCGCCTTCTTTATCGATATAGATACGGAGAATCCAGTTCCTCTCCCGGACATACTCCACATCCACCACTTCGATCCCATCTGCTTCCAAAATAGGCTCTAACAACTTTTCCACCGCTTCTTCGATTTCCTTATGTGCCATATGCCCTCCTTCTCTTTCGTAGGCAGTTAGCGGTTAGCAGTTGGCAGTTTGTGTAACGCAGAAGAAATGTAGTACACATAACTGCCAACTGCATACGGCTAACTGCTAACGCATTTAATTATTTTATATATAAGAAAAAGTGAGCCGAAGCTCACTCCACAGGAAATTCTATAAATAACACATAACTACGTTGCTATTATACCATACTTTGTAAAGAGGCGTAAAGAGTTTTTTAGTACGTAATGCGAAGTGCGTAGTGCGTAATGAAGGTGGCGGCGCACAAATTATAAAGCGCCGCGAAATATAAATAGTGGCTGCTTATCAATTTTTTCAATAGCAAGAAACAGGATTGGCGATTGTTGCTGGTTGTTAGTTGTTGGTTGTCTGGATTCAAACAACTAACAACTAACAACAGTGAGTACACAAGTATTTGCACAATAGTCCGTATTTCTATGCACTTAAATGTCAAAATTTTCACTTCCCATATTCAGTAAACATCGGGCATATGAATTATCGAGCATCCACTAAACAAAAAACAGTATGCATGCTAAATGTTTACTACATTCAGCATACATACCGTTTTTATGAAAGAGGGGTATTGGGGCGCTATATAAATTTGATGCGCCCCTTCCAACATTACGCACTACGCACTTCGCATTACGCACTAAAACCGCAAGCGGATATTTCTCAAATCTTCCGTCCCGGATACTGCTTGAGCCCTTCGCCCAGGAGATGAATGGCCTTTTCCAAATCTTCGCAGTTCAGCACGTAAGCCAGGCGGGCTTCGTCTACGCCCTTGCCTTCGGTGGCATAAAAACCATTGCCTGGAGCAATCATGACGGTTTCCCCATTTTCATCGAAATCTTTCAGCATCCAAATAGCAAATTTTTCTGCATCATCCACCGGCAGTTTCACCATGACGTAGAAAGCACCTTTCGGGTCAGAGGAAATGACGCCTGGAATCTTTGCCAAGCCAGCCGCAATGGTGTCGCGGCGTTTCTTGTATTCCTTATTGACTTCTTCCAGGTAGGACTTTGGTGTGTCATAGAGAGCAGCGGCCCCAATCTGTTCTACCGTTGGTACGCAAAGGCGAGCCTGGCAGAATTTATTGATTTGACTCATGAATTCATCGTTCTTAGAAATCAAGCAACCAATACGAGCGCCGCAAGCGCTGTAGCGTTTGGACACGGAATCGATGATGATCACATTGTCTGCCAAATCATCATAAGTACCAAAGCTGGTGTAAGCGCCATCGTATACAAATTCACGATATACTTCATCCGCAATGAGAGCCAGCCCATGTTTCTTCACGATGCCAGCCACCATATCCATTTCTTCCTTGGTGTATACCACGCCAGTCGGGTTGCCTGGGTTGGTGAGAAGAATAGCGCGGGTTTTATTGGTCACATACTGTTCCACCGTCGCTGCATCAGGCAGACGGTATCCATTTTCCGCGCTGGTCGGTACGGCTCTCACGTGGGCACCGGAAATTTTAGCGAAAGAATTGTAGTTGGCATAGAATGGTTCAAACACCAGAATTTCATCATCCGGATCACACAGAGCGAGGGCTGCCAATTCCAATGCTTCACTGCCGCCATTGGTGATGTAAATATTCTTTTCGCTGTAGTTCATGCCCCATTCTTTATAATATTTCTGAATCTGCTGAATCAGGTGCATATCCCCCTGGGACTGCCCATAAGCGACCACCTTCTGGTCAAAGTTCCGAATCGCTTCCATGAACTGCGCCGGTGTCTCAATATCAGGCTGTCCGATATTCAAATGATATACCTTTTTGCCAGCCTTCTCGGCTTCTAATGCATAGGGTCCCAAGCGACGAATCGGGGACGTGGTCAAGCTCAATGCACGCTGTGAAATTTTCATAGTTAAGCACCATCCTTTATTAATTAGGAGTGAGGAATTAGGAGTGAGGAATGGTGGTGGCGGCGCACAATTCATATAGCGCCGCAATTTTATTAAAGGAACCACATTTCCTCTACAGCTCATTGCCTACTTTTTTATAAATGTATTATATACCGATTTCTTTAGTTCGTCATCATCTTACAGAGTACCATCTAAAATTGGAATAGGAAGGGGTGGTATGGATAAGATATTTAGATAAGAAAAGCAGTGAGAAGGGAGAAGTTAGAAGTGAGAAATGGAGGAAGGGCGCATCATATTTGGAAGCGCCCCAATACCCCTTTTATAAAAATTCGGCGGCGCTATATGAACTGTGCGCCGCTACCATCATTTCTAACTTCTCACTTCTAACTGCTTTTTACCTTCTTGACTTTTCTTATTCAGAAATACTAAAATACAGACAATATATAGAAAAAATTCTTTAAAAAATGGCGATTTTTTTAAATGCTTTTTCTGCCATTTAAAAAATCGCCATTTTTCAAACACATATGTTTTGTTTTAGCAAATTTTAAATCGCTAATGGCTGCTCGTTAATTCATTTCTATAGCCAAAAGTTAGATTATGATTGTTGCTGGTTGTTAGTTGTTTGTTGTTGGGATCAGACAACAAACAACTAACAACAATGAGTGCACAGGAATCTGCACAATAGCCCAGATTTCTACACACTTGCATGTCAAAATTTCACTGTACATATTCAGTAAACACCGGGCGTATAAATAATCGAGTATGCACTAAATAAAAAAGTGTCAGACATGCGTCATACAAACGCATTGTGCTGACACTTTTTTCGTGCCTAAAAGCATAAAAAATGCATAGAAAAAGAGCCCATCGCATTCGATGAGCTCTCACTTCTGTGGCGGAGAGAGGGGGATTCGAACCCCCGTGACGGTATTCGCCGTCAACATGATTTCCAATCATGCACCTTCAACCGCTCGGACACCTCTCCACAGTTGTTCCCTAACCTATTGGTTAGCGACATATTTGTTTGGGTCAGTGGTTAACTGACTTATGTAGTATACCAGTCGAGACTACATCTGTCAAGCACTTTTTGGAAAAAATGTTGGCAGTTGGCGGTTAGCAGTAGGCAGTTGGTAGTTAACGGTTTACGGTTTATGGTTTATGGTTTATGGTTTACCATTTACCGTCATTTCGACCGATGGGATTTGTGCTTGGTGATGGTATCGTTTTTCTGCGACTATGTTAGACAGAAGTGGAGAAATCTTGAGACACTAGCGAACGCAACGTTATTCTCACAAGATTTCTCCACTTTTGTCCAACATAGTCGCTTAGCCGGATAGAGCCATCAAGCACAAATCCCGTCGGTCGAAATGACGGGATCTATAATTAGGGTTATAAAAGGTTATGTGAATCAAGCGGAATCACATAACCTTTTATAACCTTCATAACCTTGATCCTGGCGTTGACTTGCTATGAGTACCTAACGAAATCAGTAGAATAATAACCCTAATCCCTAATCCCTAGCTACTAGTCACTAGTCACCAAATATCTTCCTCAATTCCTCTCTATCCCCAGTCACCCCCAGCGCAATGACCAGAAGAAGTCGTGCTTTCCAAGCAGATAGATGCCCACCTAGGATGAGACCGCTGTCTTTCATGGAGAGGGCACTGCCTTCGTAGCTGTATTCTTCAATCACATGTCCGGTGGGAACGCGGGTGGTGAGGACCATGGGCAGTCCTTTTTCGCCCAGTTTCATCATTTCCTTGCGGCAGAGGGGTGGTACGTTACCGCAGCCTAGGGCATCCACCACTAGGGCTTTGATGGGCGCTTGTCCTGCCATTTCTATGATTTTCCCATCCATACCGGACCAGCAGGTTATCATCCAGACATCCGGTTCGATGTGTTCGGGGTGCAGATGGATGTGGGGCATGGGGCGGCGGCCGTAGATGATTCGATGACTATAGACAGTCCCTAGTGGGCCGTAGTGGAGGTCGCGGAAGGTGTCTGGATTGGTGGTGTGCACCTTTGTCACGTCCCAAGCGGCATAGATGCGGTCCTGGAGGCAGACGAGGACGCCCATGCCTTTAGACATGGGATCGGCGGCTACGCGAACGGCAGAGAGAATGTTTTCCGGGCCGTCTGCCGACAAGTCTGCTGCGCCGCGCATAGCACCGGTCACACAGACTGGTTTATCGGTTTGTAAGGTGACATCTAGGAAGAAAGCGGTTTCTTCTAGGGTGTCTGTCCCATGGGTGATGACGAAACCATCTGCGTTTTTCTCTGTCGCTAAGCGGTCTATCAGCTGGGAGAGTTCGTGCATTCTGGTGACGTCCATCCAACCGCTGGGTACGTTGGAAAATTCAACCACTTCTACATCTGCCCAGTCAGAGAGTCCAGGAACGGCTTCTGCTAGGTCTTCGCCGGATACGGCCGGTACCAGTCCGCCGGTTTTCGAGTCTGCTTTCATAGCAATGGTCCCGCCGGTGGTGATAAGGATGATATGTTTTTTCATGTATGGTTCCTTCTTTCGGTTTCTTGTGACTAGTGACTAGTGACTAGGGACTGGTGACTAGGGATTCATGCGGTAGAAGTTGTGCCACTACGATTTGAATAACATTGGTATTCATACCGCTAGTGCAGCCCCCTCTGCCTTCGGCATCTCCCCCAACGGGGGCGATAAATTTTTGGTCAAACACCAAACAACTAACAACAAAACAGGGATTAGCAGACTAGAAAATCAGGAAATGCATTTCCTAATCCCTAGCCACTAATCCCCAATCCCTAGTCACCAGTCACCAGTCACCAGTCACCAGTCACCAGTCACTCAATATTATATCGCATCCATCAACACCTTATACGCCACTTCCACTTCAGTGAAGCTGGCCTTGGCGAGTTCGGCGTTGCCGGCGCGGAGGGCTTCTACTACGGGAAATAGAGCTTCGTATAACCGCGTAAAGCTTAAATTTCCAGCGGTACCCTTCAAGGCGTGTGCCACTTGAAAGGCTTTGGGTGCATCATTTTCTTCGAGTGCCTTCACCAAATCATCATAGCGAGGACTTTCTTTGAAATGGGCCAATAGATCCTCATACAGCGCCTTATCGCCGCCCAGGCGTTCCAGTGCTTCATTCACATCTACCCCAGCTTGAAATAACTTATAACGGTTCATTACAACTACTCCTTCTTTGCATTTTTATTTCCAAATACTTTTTGCAATGTGCTGTACAGCTTATCCACATCCACCGGTTTGGCGATATGACCATTCATACCGGACTTCTGCACCGCCTCAATGTCATCATCAAACACATTAGCGGTCATGGCATAAATCGGAATGTACTTGGCATCTGGTTTTCCGCTGTGACGAATCCTGAGTGCCGCTTCCAGACCATTCATTTCCGGCATATTCACATCCATCAGGATGCAGTCGAAATAGTGGTCCGGTGCGTTTTCATAACTCTTCACCGCTTCTTTCCCATTTTCTGCACAGTGACATTCCACTCCCACCAGGTTCAGCATCTTCACTGCTACTTCCATATTGAGAGCTACGTCTTCCGCAATCAGGACACGACGCCCGGAGAAGTCATATTTATCAAAGGTATGCTGGATGGTATCGCCTTTATGGCCCAGTGCATTGTTGATGACAGAAATCAGGCTGGACTGGAAGAAAGGTTTCATCATGAAATAATCCGCCCCGGCTTCGATGCCTTCCGATTCGATTTCATCCAAATCATAAGCGGACACGATGACAATCACCGAATCCTTGCCAAAAATCTTCCGAATTTGCCTTGTAGTTTCTATGCCATCCATATGCTGCATTTGCCAATCGATGAAGCACAGTTTGAAGGGGTCGCCTTTTTCTTCCGCATTTCCCAGGGCTTCCAAAGCCGCTTTCCCGCTGGTGACGTACTCGCTGCGCACGCCCAAATGTTTCAACAGGGTATCGCAATAGGTGCAAGCGTCCAAATCATCATCCACCAGGAGGACATGGAGATTCTTGTAATCCTCATGCACTTCTTCCTGCTCCGGTGCCACTTTCAAAGGCAATTCCACGGTGAAATGGCTACCCTGGTTGAGGGTGCTTTCTACGGAAATATGACCATGCATGAGCTCCGTCAAGTTTTTTGTAATCGCCATGCCCAGGCCGCTGCCGCCATATTTCCGAGTGACAGAGGAGTCTTGCTGTTCAAAAGGAGAAAACAGACGGGAGAGCATTTCTTCTGTCATCCCTATCCCCGTATCGCGCACTTCAAATCGCAACGTGACCTGGTCGTCGGTGTGGGAGGTCTGGGTGATTTTGAAATTGACCAATCCGCCAGCGGGGGTAAATTTGATGGCGTTGCTCAAAAGATTCATGATGATCTGGCTAATACGGAGTTCATCGCCGATAAGCCGTTCTTCAGTGACGCTGTACATATTCAAGCTGAATGTGACGCCCTTATTTTTACTCTGCTGGTAAAAGACGGTAATCAATTCGCTGAGCATCTTTTTGAAATTGAAAGGCTCGCAGCTGATTTTCATCTTGCCCCGCTCGATGGCGGACATGCAAAGAATATCATTGATGAGGTCCAGCAGCAGATGGGAGCTGATTTCAATTTTTCCCAAGCACTCACGCATGCGATTCGGGTCATCCACTTCCAATTTCCCTACCGTAGCCAATCCGATGATGGCATTCATGGGGGTGCGAATATCATGGGACATATTGGCCAGGAAATCACTCTTCGCGCGGCTCGCTTGTTTCGCCTTTTCGCTGGCTGCTTCCGCTTCTTTCTTCGATTCCAAAAGCAATTCACTGCTCTTGCGCATTTTGCGGATGTAGATGGTAAAGATCATAATTTGCAATACAATCAGGAGCCCCGCTCCAGTCAGGAGGATGCCCATGTGTTGTTTCGCAAATTTGGATAGGGACATATTCTGTTCGCGTCCCATCTGTGCCAACCGGGCATTGATGATGTCGCTGCTAGAAAGGGAATTGCACCCTTTATTTAGAATCGAGAGCAACGTGCTCTGTCCATCTCGCACGGAGAAGCTAATAGGCAGACGAAGCCGGTGCTTGCCACGGACATATTATCCAAAATGGCATTGCTATTTTTCATAGCATAATAATAGTTGGAATCGATAAGGGTGCAATCGGCCCGTTCCTCTTTCACCGCCTTCAAGCAGTCTTCCAAACTATGACACTTCACAATCAACGCTTTCGGATAATGCTCTTTGACAAAGAGTTCATAGAAATCGTAGTCGCTATTGACCGCAATTCTCCCAGTGGCTCTTCCATCGTAACCTTCTTTGAAAAGAAGAAGCATGAAACTGTCGGTCAAGCTTTCGGAAAGCATGCGGTGTTCTTGTTCAGCCAACCAGAAGCCACTCATCATAGGAAATATGACGTCAATTTTCCCTGATTCCAAATCGGCATTCATTTTCATGCGATTTTCGTAAGGAATAGGCTCTAAGTTCACCTGATAATTGTTCTTCATGTGCTGAATAAATTCCGCCAGCACACCTGTCAATTTTCCAAAACTATCTTTCCCGCAATAGGGGTACATGTTGTCCAAATAACCAATCCGAATGACCGGATGCTGTTCCAACCACGCTTTTTCCTGGGGCGCCAAGTAGGTGCTTGCCACAGAACCTTGGCTATAATATTTCAAATACACTCGTTCATTGTAGTACCAGTCAGACCGATGAATCTGCAGCATGGCGTCGTTCAAATCACGAAGCAAATCGGGACGGTTCTTATTCACCCCGTAGAAAAAGGGCGCATTTCCCACACGAGCCACCACGACCCAGTTGTAGGCATTGCTGCTCACCACATTGGGAGACACGGTGGCATCGATCACACCAGAAGCCATATCTTTTTGCCGCTGGTCACTGGTGTAGTATTCTACGATTTCACATTGCAAGCCCTGGTTCTGCAGCCAGTTTCTCAACATGCCGGTCTGGATGCTACCTTTCGCCACACCAATGCGACACCCGTTCAAGGTGCTCAGGTCATTGATGTCGATGCGGTCATTGTCTTTGCGAATGAAGAGGTAATAATATTCTCGGCCCTGTTCTTCGGCGGCGAAATTGATTTGCTGGGCCCGTTCTGGGGTATAGGACAAATCGCCCATCACGTCGATTTCGCCATTGCATAATTTATCTAAAAGGTCGGAAAATTCGCCATACACGTATTCATACTGCCAGCCGGCGTAGTAAGCCACTTTCTGCAGGTATTCGTAGCCGTACCCGGATTTGGCTTCTCCTTCTTTCCCTTTCTGGTAACCGTCAAACAGCAGGTAACCCACTCTGACTGTTTTCAGATTCGGCGCCGACGGCGTTTCCTTTGCCGCTTGGGCAAAGGGCATGCTTACGCAAAGAAGGAGCGTCAGCACGAAGGCTATAACTTTTTTGATCATGGGGATACCTCACTGTTCGTGGTGGGAAATACAGGTTGCTCAAGTTGCTCAGGTTGCTCAGGTTGCTCAGGTTGCTTAAGGTTCTGAGGGTTCTAAGGGTTCTAAAGGTTTCTCGAATGAGATGAATACGCTATCGGTATTTTCTCTAGCGTCTTGGCTCCCCCCTTTTGGGGGGAGGTGCCGTAGGCTGAGGGGGCTGCTCTAGCGGCAGTTTGCTATGTGAAATAAACGGTTATGGAATATTTCCACATAGTGATGCTATCGCTAGCAAGCCCCCTCTTTGATTCTCCCCCGACGGGGGAGACAAGACGCTAGAGGAATTACCGCCAGCGTCATTTCGACCGACGGGATTTGTGCTTGATGATTCTATCGTTTTTCTGCGACTATGTTAGACAGAAGCGGAGAAATCTTGTGGGATTCACGTTGCTTTTGATAGTGTCTCAAGATTTCTCCACTTTTGTCCAACATAGTCGCTTGGCTCAGTAAAGTCTTTTCGCACTAATCCCATCGGTCGAAATGACGGTTACGATAAAATTCACCGCTGTCTTGGCTCCCCCTCTGGGGGGAGCTGCCGTAGGCTGAGGGGGCTGCTCTAGCGGCAATTTGCTATGTGAAATAAACGGTTATGAGATATTCCCACATAGTGATGCTATCGCTAGCAAGCCCCCTCTTTGATTCTCCCCCCAAAGGGGGAGACAAGACGCTAGTGCTTCTAACGGTTCCAGGCATATTCGACGAACCTGAGCAACCTTAGAACCTTGAGAAACCTTAGCAACCTGTAACCTCCAGCGGAATCACCGCTACTGCATCAAACCGCCAAGCCGCTACTCCTCCACATTCTCTTCCTTATGCCACACACAATAAGAACTCTTTCCATCCTGCTTCGCCTGGCAGCGAGCTTTGTCAGCGTACTCGATGAGGCGAGCGCTGGGGACAGTGCCCTCTGGGCAGAGGACGATGCCGGCGGTGGCCGTGGCTTTGAGACCATCTACGATATTCAGCCGGCCGAAGGCTTCACAAATTTCTTCCACCTTCGCCGTCACTACCGCTTCGGTGTAGAGCCGTTTGAAGACCAGAATAAATTCATTGGACCCGTAGCGGCACTTGATGTCCGTATTTCTAGTGGCCCGTTCCAAAATTTTCGCAAAGCCTTTAATATACTGGTCCCCCACTTCAAAGCCATATTTCGTATTGATGTCCTTCAGCTGGTCCAGTTCAAAGAGGCAAATGGACAGGGGGTAATCGTCCTTATGCACATTGGCAAGAGCCAGTTGCAAGCCGCGATGGTTGTACAATTTCGTCAAAGCATCGCAGCAAATTTCATCTTGCAAAATTTTTTCCCGTTCGTTGTATTCCACCACGTCCATCATGGAATTGATGCGGCGCTGCAAGTCGAAGGTGGGGTAGCTCTTGCACATGAAATCATCACATTCTCTGGCCTGCATGGTAAATTCTGTATTTTCACCGCCCCGGAGAGAGGCAATGATTGGAATACGCCAATTCCGCGGCACTTGACGGATATGGTAAAGCACCTTATTGATTTCTTCCCCATCCATGGTCATGCTGAGCACCACCAGAGCCACCTGTTTTTCTTCATCATCGATGTAGCGCATGGCATCTGCCGCATTGTCCGCATAGAGAATCTGGTAGCGACGGCTCATGGATTCTACCATCTTATTCGCATATTTCTTGTTTTCATCCACCAAAAGCAAGTAGCGCTTGCCGATAGCGGTGCGCAAGCGGTCAATGGCTCTCGGTTTCGCCAGACGTTGAGATTTCAGGAGGTAATCAAATTCTTCCACCGGCATGGGGCGAGCGAAGAAAAAGCCCTGCACGTAGTCACAGCCTACGGCCCGCAAGCGGCGGAGCTGTTCCCTTGTTTCCACCCCTTCGGCAATGATATGCATATCGAGACGATGGGCCATGCTGACAATATCATTCAAAATGCTCACGTCAAAGGGTTTCGCCGTTTCACTGCTGACGAACTGCATATCCAATTTCAAGGTGTCCAAGGAAATATGGCTCAGCATATTCAAAGAGGAATAGCCACTGCCGAAATCATCCATTTCCACCACAAATCCATGGGCCCTGAGTTCTTTGATGGTCTGGCTCAGCTGATTCGGATTTTCCGCATACGCACTTTCCGTGATTTCCAGATGCAAACACTGGGGATCCAGCTGGTATTTATCCATCAATTCCAGTAAGGTTTTCAAGATAGGAAACTGATACACGTCGGCTCTGGAAATATTAACAGACACTCGCATATCTTTATAGCCCGCATCGATCCATTTCCGAAGTTGCCTACAAGCTTCTTCCCACACATACTGGTCCAGCTTGCCGATAAAGCCATTTCGCTCAAAGACCGGGATGAAATCGCCTGGCGACACCAAGCCCCATTCGGGATGTTTCCAACGCACCAAGGCTTCCGCCCCGCTGAGACATTCATCTTCCAGATTGTACTGGGGTTGGTAGTACACCACAAATTCCCGATTTGCTAAGGACTGCTCCGCAATGTCAGTGATATTTTTCTCCCGAATCATTTTGCCACGAAGAGAATCATCATAGACCGCATAATTGGTCCCATAGAGGCCGGTCACGCTATTGACCGCCATGAGGGCTCTATCGCACATCTTATCGACCGGCAGAAAGGGATCATCGATTTCATAAATGCCCCATTTGATGGACATGCCATTCATATTGTCCTGATAATACTGGTGCATGCTTTCGATTTTCTGGTCCCGTTCGGAAATTTCTTTCGCCCGAGGCATGATGTACAGGAAACGGTCCGCCCCATAGCGTCCACAAAGACCTTCGTCCTGCACGTTCAGACGGATAGTCGCTGCAATCTGGCAGAGCAAAATATCGCAAGCCTTGGGACCTAACGAATCGTTAAGCAGTTTGAAATTTTCGATGTTAATGCTATACATCGTATATTTTTCATGGGGATGGGCCCGGAGAAGTTCACTGACTTTTTCGTAGAAAAATTCACGGCTATAGAGACCGGTCAATCGGTCAAAACGGAATTGATTCACCACCGAGGCATGTTCGCGCAGCTGAATCAAGTTGTCGATACGCTGCAGCATGACCTGCGGGATGTAGGGTTTCATTACAAAGTCAGTGGCACCAATCGTCAAAGCACGGAGTTCATCATTGCGACTATCCCCTAGGGTTGTCACAATGACTGGAATGGTGCTGTATTCTTTGATGGAATGCATTTGTTTTAGGAATTCAAAACCATCCATGACAGGCATCATCACGTCCAAAAGAATCAAGGAGATGCTATCATGTTGCTTTTCCAAAATCTGAAGCGCATCTAAGCCGTTGAAAGCTTCCACTACTTCATAGGTATCACTTAAAATTTTACTTAACACGGCCCGATCAATGTAATCGTCCTCTACAATGAGTATGCGCTTCTTTGCCATATGGTTCACTCCTATACTTCCCAGGTACCCCCCCGAAAATTTTTGTAAGTATTCTATTAATATTATAGTTCTTTTGTTATAAATATACAATAAATATATTTGGATTTTAGAAATAATGTTGGCTTTTGGAAATTTTAGGGTATGCGTGTTCTGGGGACTAGTGACTAGTGACTGGTGACTGGTGGCTAGGGATTAGTAGCTAGGGATTAGGGAAAGTTAGGAGTGAGGAGTGGTGGTGCGGCGCATCAGGAATAAAGGGCGCCGCATTTTTAAAAGGTTATAATTCTGCTATATTCTTTTTTCATACATGGAGAATATACCGCTTTTCGCAAGGTTATAAAAGGGTATAAAGGGTTATGGGGTTAGCGATAGCATCGAACGAAAGTCCCCTTCCTCTGGAAGGGGATAGCGGATGAGCGAAGCGAATCAAGCAGGGGATAGTTTTTTCGTAGCGAGGACAGTGAAATGGGAAACAAACGTTATTGATTTCAGCCGTCATTTCGACCGGGCGTATTTGTGCAAAGTGATAGTACAGAAATAAATAAATTTGTGTCCCTGAGTGGAGAAATCTCTTCAGCACTGGCGGTAAGGGCTTAATGAATCAAATGGTTTGTACCGTCATTTCGACCGATGGGATTAGTGCTTGATGTTTCTATCGCTTTTCTGCGACTATGTTGGACAGAAGTGGAGAAATCTTGAGACACTAGCGATGTTTTTGAAAGTGTCTCAAGATTTCTCCATTTTTGTCTAACATGGTCGCTTAGCTCGATAACGTCACCAAGCACAAATCCCGTCAGTCGAAATGACGATACATACCATTTGATTCATTAAGCCCTTACCGCTACTGCTAA
>CAVBRV010000043.1:0-17158 GCA_963597965.1 Paludibacteraceae bacterium
CTTCTAAATTTTGTGCGCCGCCACCACCATTCCTCACTCCTAATTCCTCACTCCTCACTGATTTTTTACTATTTGCAAAAAATCAGGATCATTTCTCATCCACGCAAAATGTTCCTGCCCCATCGCTTCGGGACGAACGTTTTGTGGGTCTAGGGCCATGGCTTGTTTCAGATACTCCAGTGCCTTCGCTTTATCCTTTTTGTCTGCGTAGTTAGTGGCGATGCCGTAGTAGGACCAAGTATTTTTCGGATCCACAGCTAGGACTTTTTGAAAATAAAAAATAGACTCATCGTAATGTTTCCCCAATTTCTGGGCCATAGCCATGTCGAAGAAGGCTTGTGTGTAGTTCGGATTGATTTCCAAAGCTTTTTGAATAGACCCAATGCCTTCATCTGATGAAACGTCAAAAGCCAAAATGATTCCTTTCAAAGATAAGGCTTTGTAATTTTTCTCATCCGAAGTGAGTGCTTGGTTCGCCAATTTCAAGGCGTCCGTGTGATTTCCTTTTCCATAGGCTTGGGCTGCCTGATGATACAGGTTTTCTGATTCTTTGGTGATTTCATGGATAGCCTGCATAGATTGTGCGATGGACGACGAAGAAGCGGCGGCTTTCTGCGGTTCTGCTGAATTGCCACACCCTGCCACAGATAAGGCGACGCAAACAGCTAACGTAAGTAGATTGGTTTTCATAGGTCTCCTAAATGATTTATGCATCCAATTAATGATATAATAATACTATACCACAATTCATCATTTATGGATTAGAAAATACAGGTTATCATTCTGCCTGGCTCATTTTTCTAACAAAGCATTTTTTCGCCAGTTGCAAGGTTATAAAAGGTTATTCTGGGTTATGGAACAGCTGATTTCTCATAACCCTTTATAACCCTTCATAACCTTGCAATTAGCGATGGAGCTACATTGTTAGAAGAAGGAGCAAGGCACAATAATAACCTGTATAACCTAATCCCCAGCTACTAATCCCTAGCTACTATTTAAAATTCAAAGGAGGAAACACTATGTCCCAATACGCATTCATCACCGGTGCCACCAGTGGTATCGGCCTCGCTACGGCGAAAGCATTAGCCGCTAAGAAATATGATTTGGTTCTGGCTGCCAGAAATACGAAAAAGCTAGCCCAGGTCAAAAAGGAAATAGAAGAAACGGCTGGCGTACAAGTCACCACCTACACACTGGATGTACAGAAGCAAGAAGAAATCCATCAGGTCGTCACCGATTGCCTGGAAAAATTCGGTGCTCCTGATGTACTCGTCAATGACGCTGGCCTCGCACGTGGTTTGGAACCCTACGCTGAAACAAAGGACGCCGATATTCTCCAAATGATTGATACGAACATCAAAGGCCTTTTCCTCATGACCCGCGCTTTCCTGCCAGCCATGCTCAAAAGAAATACAGGTCACATCGTGAACATGGGGTCCACTGCCGGTCTCTATGCTTACGCTGGTGCCGCTGTGTATTGTGCTACCAAAGCAGCAGTGAAAACCTTCAGTGATGGTGTCCGCATCGATGTGATTGATAGTGACATCAAAGTCACCACCATCCAGCCTGGCATTGTCGAAACACCATTCAGTGAAGTTCGTTTCCACGGCGATAAAGACAGGGCTGCCAAAGTCTATGAAGGCATTGACGCTCTCCAAGCCGAAGACATCGCCGACATCATCGCCTTCGCTGTAGATCGTCCGAAGCGAGTACAAATCAGCGACATCGTCATCATGGCGAATCAACAGGCCACGGGATTTATGGTGAGTAAGAAGAAGAAGTGACTAGGGACTAGGGATTAGTAGCTAGGGATTTGAGAAAAGGTTATTATCCTGCTAATTTCCTTCTTCAAACATAGCATACTCACCGCTTGTCACAAGGTTAAAAGGGTTATAAAGGGTTATGAGAATACCGTAAATCTCATAACCTTTTATAACCCTTTTGATTTGTTTTGAAATGTGATGTTACTGAAATGATATTAGGGAAAATATAACCTGCCCGAAGGGCTAACCTAATTCCTAATTCCTAGCTACTAGTCACCAGTCACTAGTCACCAGCTACTAATTTCCCTTAAACTTCAAGCAATAGAACTGAATTGCCAGCATCATAACCAACGCCGCCAGTCCGCCGACCATAGCATTTCCTGTGAAACCATCGAGGATGTAGCCCACAAAACAGCTGGAACCTACCACTGCTACATAAGGAATCTGGGTGGACACGTGGTCGATGTGATGACATTGGGCTCCCGCCGAAGCTAGGATAGTGGTATCGGAAATGGGGGAAATATGATCGCCGCCTACGGAACCAGCCAGGACAGCTGCTACGGTCATGACCATGAGGTTCTGGTCGTTATTCACGATAGCCAGCACAATCGGAATCAAGATACCGAAGGTGCCCCAGGAGGTACCGGTAGCAAACGCCAATCCCAGTGCCACCACGAAGAATACAGCTGGCAGCAAAACAGCGATGGTCGCATTATCACTGACCACACTTCCCACATAGCCGCCGATATTGAGGTATTCTTTTCCAACCACGCCAGACAAAGTCCATGCCAATGTCAGAATCATGATGGCCGAAGTCATCTGTTTGAAACCTTCTACAAAGCAGCTGCAGAAAGCGGAGAAAGAAAGTACTCTTCTTGGAATGTACAAAACGAAAGTAAATACTAAAGCCATGAAGGAACCAATGGTGAGGCCTCTCGCAGATTCGCAATCTGCAAATGCATCGGCCACGCCTTTTCCTTCCATGATACCGCCGGTGTAGAGCATTCCGAAGATACAACCGCAAATCAAAACGAAAAGCGGCAGGATGAGATCCACGATTTTCCCATGACCAATAGGCGCACTATTTTCATCTTCCGCATATTCCGCCGGAATCACCAAGGTGCCGCCACTCTTCTTTTCAAAAGCAGCCATGCGAGAGAAATCTTTTCCCGACCAAATCAGAACCACCATGAAAATAATGGTGAGCCAAGCATACAGGTTCATCGGGATGGTAGATAGAAATAGAGCAAAACCATCAATGTCGCTATCTTCCGGCAAAGAAGAAGTGACAGCTGCTGCCCAGCTGGACACCGGAGCGATAATGCAAATCGGGGCGGCGGTAGCATCGATGATGTAGGCCAATTTCGCACGGGTGACTTTGAATCGATCCGTTACGGGACGCATGACAGTGCCCACAGTGAGGCAGTTGAAATAATCGTCAATGAAAATCAAAATGCCCAGCAACATAGTGACGAAAAGAGAACTTCTCTTGCCTTTGATGGTACGAGCCGCATAATCCCCATAAGCCTGGGAAGCACCAGATTTCTGAATGGCTGCCACCATGATGCCCAGCAGAACCAGAAATACCAAGATGTACACATTGCCCCCTACCTTGTCGGACATAATGCCAAACATGGTATCAATGGCACCTAGCACACTAAATCCAGAGAACATAAACGCTCCCATGAATATGCCAATCGCCAGTGACATGTACACTTCCTTCGTCACCAAAGCCAAAATGATTGTCACTACTGGTGGCAGCAATGACCAAACGGTTTCACTCATTTACATCAACCCTCTCATTAGTATTGGCAGTTTACTCCCAACTGCTTATATTGTTTTTCCATTATACAACAAATGAGAGAGTTGCGGTATAGGAAATTAAATTTTTATAAACGATAGTAGGTGACTGGTGACTCGTGACTGGTGACTAGGGATTAGGGATTAGGTTAGCCCTTCGGGCAAGTTATACTCTCTGATACCACTTCCTAACAAAGAATTTTACAAGAAAATCAAAAAGGGTTATGAAAGGTTATGAGAATACGGTTTATCTCATAACCTTTTATAACCCTTTTAACCTGATGAAAAGTTAAATCTATGCTATGTTTGAAGAGTGGAATCTGCAGAATAATAACCTTTTTATCCTTTGCGATATTCTATGAACAGGTGCAACGCTACCATCATTCCTAATCCCTAGCTACTAATCCCTAATCCCTTTGCTAGTCACTAGTCACCAGTCACCAGTCACGACTTCCTCACCACCGTCCTATGCAACTCCGTCCCATCTGGCAAGTACCCAGTCAACACCAGTTGGTCGTCACTGGCTTCTAAGACGGAGTAATTATCCGTTTCCGGTTGGGGTGCCACGTATTCATCCAAGGCATGGTCTTTCCAAAGTCCTGGATAGCGAACGTTGCCTCCCAATCCTAGAATTACATAGGTCGGGCCTTTCGGATCCCGTTTGAAATCATAAATATGTCCCCGGTCTCGATAGGTATGGAGATGGGCAGAGAGAACCAGGTCTACCCCTGCTTGATCAAAAACTGGCATGAATTCTTTTCCTTCATCGGAGAATCCTTCCTCTCGATGAGGGCGATTGCTATCGGCGAAGCCATACTGGAGTGGGTCTTTGTGCATGAGTACCACTTTCCATTTCTTCTTGGAGTTTGTAATATCCTGCTCCGCCCATACTTTCTGTTTTTCAAAGAGATCGGGTAACCACTCCTGTTCTTCTACCAGCGACGTATCTAGCACAGTGAAATGCACATCGCCCCAATCAAAAGAGTAGTAGTGCCCTTTCAATTTCTCATCTTTATTATCCGGGACAGAGAAGTGAGCCATATATCGTTCTGGCAGTGCCATTTTCCAATCCATAGAATAAGCTTCATGATTGCCGATGGCCGGCACCACAGGAATTTGCTGAATGGTGGGAGAAACGGTCTTGAACCAGGCTTGCCACTGGTATTCATCCTGCCCATTGTCCACAATATCCCCCAAGTCGATGAAGAAATCGGCGTCAGGATTTCTTCCTGCGGCGCCTTGAAATAATTTTTCCCAATCTGAATAATCAGAACTTTGGGAATCGGATGTCACAATGGCTTTGAATGCGCCGCCTTTGTCAGTCTTCATGGGATACCACTGGCTCACCGTATCTCCCGTGCGGGTACGGTATTCGTAAGTATTTCCTTTTTCCAGCCCCGTCACATGGGCGGTGTAAATATAGCTATCAGCGATCCCATTATTTCCTTTATACGCCTTAGCTTCTGCTTTCACGGACTGAATCGCCTCGCTATTTTTCTTGCGATACTCCAATGTGCTGTCTTTCTGATTGGGCAGCTGCCACATGATGGTACGGCCCGTTTCATTATTCGCCGCCACCACCTGATGCACCACATAGGGTTTCATGGTTTCCTTCACCGGACCAGATGAAGCACTCCCCGCCGTATTTCCACTCTGCGTGCCGCAGCCGGCCAAAGCCATCGCGCCCACCAAGCAAGCCGCTATCCATGCGTTTCTATATGTCATAGTCAATCTCCTCTCTTATGAATCGTTGTTGGTTGTTAGTTGTTTGTTGTTGGAGCCAAACAACCGGCAACTAACAACTAACAACACTGGATAATCGAATTTCCTACCTAATGAATCGTAATATATCTACTGCATCCAGTATATAAGGAAACCGCTCCTATTGCCAATACCTATGATTTATGAGAAGAAATAGCTAGAGGGCATAGGTTAGCCCTTCGGGCAGGTTATATTCCTATGCTTTCAATATCATCATTCGTTGCTAAGACCGCATGCAAAAAGGTTATGTCTCTTTGCTTTCGCTATCATCGCTCATTGCTAATACCTCATACAAAAAGGTTATGTCACTTTACTTTCGCTATCATCACTCGTTGCTAAGACCGCATGCAAAAAGGTTATAAAGGGTTATGACTCTTCCGTTCTACGCATAACCTTTTATAACCTTTACTCTATCCTTGTCCACTATCTGTTGGACAACAAAATCATCAATATATAACCCTTTGATAATTTGTATCTGCTATATGTAAGACTACGAAATCAGCACATATAACCTTTCTTTATTTCCATGTTAAGAAAGCAAAATCACTTCACTGTTTCTCAATAAGATACCCCCAATACTTCTTCGGCAGGAAACTCATCTGTAGCTTCGGATTCGTTCGCTCTTTGATTGCCATGTGCTGGTAGTAGCCTTTCCAAAGTTCTCTGAAATGATTTTCCAGTTCGCTGTATGTTAGATTTTCTTCTACATGGGGTACAGAAACAAGAGATACTTTTCCTGCTTCGTAGACCGCTGCTTCTTTGCGGTTCACATCATAAATGGCCCACGTTTCTGAAGCCAGCCGTTCCACAAAATGCATAGCGAGAACAGGGAGCACATGATGGGTGGGGTTGATAGTGGCAAAGAGCATGCCCCCTTCTAATTCACTGAATCGGGTAATACCACGAAATTTTTCGGTTTCATTTCCTACTTCCCGGCACATATCGAGAATATCCTGCACCCAATCCTCTTTCTGACAAGCGTAAATTGCCTTTTTCTTCTGAAATCCTCTTCGGATGAACTCGAAAATTTTCATTTCCATACCAGGATCATCGGATAAAAAGGCCCGGTACATCCAGCGCATGGCCGTCTTCCCACAAGATGTTTCAAAAGCCATCGCCACCTGGTCCGCCTTGTCAAAAGAAGTTTCCACCACTTTTTCTTCTCCAAAAAGAAGTGCTTCCTCCCCCTTCCGCCGAATCCCTTCCAAGTGGCTCGTCCCATCATGGTAGATTTCATAGATTGTAGTCAGGAAACCGGGATAGGACGCATCATATATATAGTACATAATATTCGCCCTCATTGACCTTTGCATAAAAATGCGTAATGCGAAGTGCGTAGTGCGTAATGATGGAAGGGGCGCATCAAATTTGGAAGTGCCCCAATACCCCTTTTTATAGGTTATTATTCTGCTGATTCCTGTATCAAACAAAGAGTATATATACCGATACGTGCAAGGTTATAAAGTTTAAAAAGATTTATGTAATTTCGATAGTCGCATAACCTTTTATCCCCCTTTTAACCTCGTGGTACAGGGAATTATTGGTTTGTTAGAAAGAAGTATTCTATAGAATAATAACCTTATATAATCTGCGGCGCTTTATAATTTGTGCGCCGCCACCACCACTCCTCACTCCTAATTCCTCACTCCTCACTGCTATTTACTGTCCTTCAAAAAGGCTCATCTGATGCACTTCCCTCGCAGCCCTCTTAGAAATCAGTGCCTCCCGGAGGCCTTCCATATCAATATTTCCCGGTGCATAGTACTTACCATTGACGGTCATGAAGTACCTGGCCCGTTTCATGACGATGCCCAGGCGGGAAAGATTAGCAAAAGAGAGATTGCCATAGCGACGCATGCGAACGATGCGAAGTGCACTTTTCACGCCGATACCAGGTACGCGGAGAATCATTTCATAAGGCGCCCGATTAATTTCCACGGGAAATAACTCTCTGTGGCGAAGCGCCCAGGTACATTTCGGGTCCAGTTCTTCATCGAAATTGGGATTGTCGGCAGTCAGTATTTCCTCTGCATTGAAATGATAGAACCGCAGCAACCAGTCTGCCTGGTACAAACGATTCTCTCGCACCAGTGGCGGTCGCTTGATGGCGGGCAAATTTTTTCCCTGCATGACTGGCACATAAGCAGAATAATAGACCCGCTTCAATGAGGCTTTCTGATACAACCCTTCTGTGAGAAGTAAAATTTGCCGATCACTTTCCCCGCTGGCACCCACGATGAGTTGCGTGGTCTGTCCCGCCGGTACGAAAGTGGGAGCCCTCCTGAAATGTTTCCGTTCCTCTTTATTCGCCTGGATATTGTCCCGGAAATATTTCATCGGCTGAAGAATGGCGTTTCTCGTCTTTTGCGGGGCTAACAGCTGCAACGACTTGGCAGAAGGCAACTCAATATTCACACTCACTCGGTCCACCAAACGGCCCAGTTCATTCAAGAGTTTCCCATCGGTTCCCGGAATGCCTTTCATATGAATGTACCCATTGAAATGTTCCCGTTCGCGCAGCAGCCGCGCCACCTGAATGAGAAGTTCCGTGGTGTAATCTGGCGAACGGATAATACCAGAGGAAAGAAATAGACCTTCGATGTAATTCCGTTTATAAAATTCGATGGTGAGCTGCACAACTTCTTCTGGCGTGAGCATAGCCCTCGGCGTATCGTGACTGCGACGATTCACACAATACTCGCAATCGTAAATACAAGAATTGGTCATCAGAATTTTCAGCAGCGACACGCAACGCCCATCGGCGGTCCAGGTATGACAAATCCCACTTTGGTGCGCATTTCCCAACCCACCTGGTGTATTCTTCCGCCCCGACCCGCTAGAGGAACAGGACACATCATACTTCGCCGCATCCGCCAGGATATTGAGTTTTTCTCCTATATCTTTGGTATCAATCATGTTCTCATCTCACTTTTTAGTAGGCAGTTGGCAGTTAGCAGTAGGCGGTATCCACCTATCGTCATTTCGACCGATGGAATTGGTTCAGTAAGATTCTGTAGAACTAAGCGACTATGTTAGGCAGAAGTGGAGAAATCTTTCGACACTATCGGAAGCAACGTTAATCTCACAAGATTTCTCCACTTCTGTCTAACATGGTCGCAGAAAGGCGATAGAAACATCAAGCACAAATCCCATCGGTCGAAATGACGAAAAAGAAGCTACCGCTCTCCCTAACGAAATGACAGTTAACCGCCTACTGCCTACTGCTAACCATATATTACTAACTAATTATAGTCCCTCACAAAAATATGCGGTAGAGAACACGAAATGAGATTTTCTAATCAATTTAATGTTATTTAAATAATAGATGATCATTCACCTTTTAAATAGTAAGAAATCGAGTTAGTGATTGTTGTTGGTTGTCGGTTGTTTGAATGCAGACAACGAACAACAATCGCTAAGTAGCAATGAAAAAGCTGTGACAGAAATATCTCCGTCACAGCTTTTATATCAAAAACTTCCAATCAATTTCTTGCGATATTTACTTACCAAGAAAGAAGCCAAAACAATTTTTGCCAAATCCCCCGGTAAGAAAGGGAACATGCACATCACCATGGAAGGCCAAATGCCAGTCCCCGTAAGGAACATGAACCAAGCCAGTCCCATCGCATAACAAACCGCAGTCCCTAGCACAGTTGCAAGAAGCATGTTTTTGAAAGAATCGCCCCATTTTTCCATAACCAATCCCACCACAAAGGCCATAGGGGCATAACCAAAAATAAATCCACCAGAAGGACCTGCCAGAACAGAAAATCCAGATCGCATCATGGAAAATACAGGAACCCCTGCCATGCCTAATATAATGTAAATAATTAAAGAAATCAGACCATATCTTTTCCCTAAAAAACCACCGGCCATCAAAGCCGCAAAGGTTCCTAGTGTAATTGGTACGGGCTGAATTGGAATAGTCAGCTGTGAACATACCGCACAGACAGCTGCGAAAAGAGCACACAACACTTGCATGCGAATGGAATTGTTATTATTCATGATAGCCTCCTGTTGACGATGATGTGTTTATTATAATCGGAGGTTGTTTGTATGTCAACTGCACTTATGTGGTAGTTGACATTATTGTTCATGTTGTTGGTTGTTGGTTGCTTGTTGTTTGGCTTCCAACAACTAACAACTAACAACAAGTTCGCATTTGGTCCTATGCTATAATGAGAGTAATGTATTTTGTTCATTGTCAGAAAGGATTCACTATGATTCATCGATTATATGAAAAAGGAAAAGCATTCTGGTTTGCCTTCCTTATTTTTGAAATTTTCTACGCCCTGTCAGGATGTATTGTCGGCTTTGATGCTCCTGCCAATACGATTTTGCTTTTACTATTGGATAGTATATTACTTGGCCTCTGGTTAAACAGTAGTACCCCCCCGGAAAATTTGTTTCTTCTCATTCTGCTTGTTGTTTCCCTATCCATTATTTTCATTTTTCCACTATCTGGTGAAATCATATCTCCTTGGAGTCTTCATGGTGCTATCAGTTTCTTGACTGCTATTTTTATCGCCTTCACCAGCTTTGGATGTATTATTTCTTCCAAAAGGGGAAAGCGATTTTATTTTGAAATAGTTTTCTTTTTGTATCTGCTCCCTGCTTTTCTACTTTGGGGATATTTCAGTATCAGCCACTCTTGGCCTCAAGTCGATACTTTGATTGCCATTTTACAAACAAACGCAACCGAAGCCATGGGGTATCTGTATACCCATGTGTCTCTCTGGTGCCTCGCCATTCTTCTTTTCTATTTGATGGGTATCCACTGGATTGCCAGAAAAGCAGCTCCTATCACAGGGACCAAAGGAAAAATGTTTCCTATTTTTCTTTTCACAAGCTCCTTGTTCCTAATATATGTATCACAATACAATCCATTGCTCTTTCTCTATGAGGATACCCAGCACCAAGTAGAACAATATAAAAAATTTCAAGATTTGAAAGAGAAACATAGTGTCTCGCAAAATTTGACCGTCACATCTGCACCGGTGCCGGGCCTTTTCGTCCTCATTATAGGAGAATCAGAGAACCGTACTCACATGTCTGCCTATGGATATGACCGAGATACAACGCCCTGGTTACGCAGCCAAGAAAACAATTCTCATTTCCTTCTCTTCCAAAAGCCCTACTCTTGTCACGTACAAACCGTGCAATCTTTATCCTATGCATTGACCAGTAAAAACCAATACAACCAAGTCCCCATAGAAAAATCGACCACTCTCATTGAAGCAGCCAAAGCGGCTGGTTATGATACCTATTGGATTAGCAATCAAACCCGCTACGGCATCTGGGATAGTCCTACCACGGTCATTGCTTCTGGATGTAACCATCAGATATGGCTCAATCAAAATGCCGGTGAAACATGCCGTACCAACTACTATGATGGAAAAATCGTTGAAGCCCTCTCTTCTCTATCTCCACACAAAAACACCTTGCTCATTATTCATCTCATGGGAAATCATGTGCCCTATATTTCACGCTTTCCCAAAGAATATCGGCAGTACCACGGCAATCAAGAAATGACAGATTTATATGATGATAGCATCCGTTATAACGATGCGGTAGTCGAACAAATTTATGAATCCCTATGTCAATTTCCAAATTTCCAAGCCATGGTCTATTGTTCTGACCACAGCGAAGCCATCGATGAAGGATTGGACCACGATACGACAAACTATAAACCCTCCATGACACACATTCCTTTCTACATGGCATTCTCTGATTCCTATCTGTCTAGCTATGAACCTACCGTTTCCCAACTGCACGCCCAAAAAGATGCTACTTTCACCAACGATTTACTATTTAATGCCATGCTCGGCTTGATGCATGTTCAAATCAAAGAACTATATGAGCCTGAAAATGATATAACGTCCCCTTCCTATGACAGTACGTCTTCCAGATTCCGTACCCTTTTTGGTAAGAAGAAATTGGAGGTTGAGTAGGGAGTAGTAATTCATTTTCAACTGTCATGAAATCAAATTAGTCAATGTTGTTGGTTGTTAGTTGTCGGTTGTTTGACTTCCAAGAACTAACAACCAACAACCAGCAACAAAAAAAGAGCCTTTCGGCTCTTTTTTTGTGTGCAAGAAAATCAATTATTTTCTACGCCCAATTCATGTTCTACCACAGAAGCAATGTCATCGATGATTCGTTCCAACTGGTTCAGTTCCTTGCCTTCACCCATGACACGAATCAACGGTTCTGTACCGGAAGCACGAACCAGGATACGACCATCGCTGCCCAGTTCTTCTTCGCCCGCACGGATGGAAGCTTGAATCAGTTCATTTTCTTCCCAACCATTTTTGCTATAGACTTTGACATTCTTCAAAATCTGCGGATAAGTGACCATGAGTTTATTCAATTCAGACATAGGCTTACCAGATTCTCTCAGTACTTTCAAAGTTTGCAGTGCGGTCACAAGGCCATCGCCTGTGGTATTAAATTCTGGGAAAATAATATGGCCCGACTGTTCACCACCGATAGAGTAGTCATGTTTCAACATTTCTTCCAATACATACCGATCGCCCACCTGGGTAGAAACGGTCTGGCATCCATTTTCTTTCAGTGCTTTACCAAAGCCCAGGTTGCTCATGACGGTGCCGACCACCATGTTGTCATGGAGACGGCCTTCTTTTTTCATCTGCAAAGCATTGATGAGCATCAGATGGTCCCCATCGAGAATCTGACCTTTTTCATCGACGAAGAGGCAACGGTCTGCATCGCCATCATTGGCAATGCCGCAAATGGCACCTTCTGAAACCACTCGTTTCTGCAGGTGTTCCATATGGGTGGAACCGCAACCATTATTGATATTGACGCCGTTTGGTTCATGGTAAATGGCCACCACTTCTGCGCCCAGGTCTTGCAGAATGCCAGGCAGGAAGTCGCTAGCAGCCCCATTGGCAGAGTCGGTCACAATTTTCATGCCTTTGAAATCCCCATCCACGGTGGACTTGATGAAATCTCTGTACATGTCAGCCAGTTCTGGTCTATGACGGATAACGCCGATACCGTCGCCCGTAGGGCGAGCAATTTCATCATCGTGGCGAAGAATATTTTCGATATCCTCTTCTGTTTTGTCCGGCAGTTTGTAACCATTTCTATCGAAGAATTTGATTCCGTTATCCGGGAATGGGTTATGGGAAGCAGAAATCACGACCCCTGCGTCATACCCTTCTTTTTTGGTGAGATAAGCAATGCCTGGTGTCGGAATGACGCCTGCCAAGTCTACGTCTACGCCAGAAGCGCACAGCCCAGCTGCTAAAGCCGCGGTCAGCATAGACCCGGAAATGCGGGTATCCATCCCAATCAGGAAGCGGTGATTGCCACCAGCTTTACAGAAATAAGCACCAGCCGCACGTCCCAGCTGGTAAGCCAATTCCGGCATCAAGGTGGAATTCACCAATCCACGCACACCATCTGTACCAAATAATGTAACCATTTCAGTTCCTCCCAAATATACATTGTAACGTTCAAATCATACTGCTATTTGCGATATTCGTCAAGCGGGGCAGTTTGTTAGCAGTTAGCAGTTAGCAGTTGGCAGTTGGCAGTTGTTTGGATCCAGACAACCAACAACTAACAACAATCACTACTTCTGTTTCTTACCATTTGAAAAGTGAATGAATAACCACTCACCAATTACTAAACGCTATTGCCAAACTATCCCCCCTTTCAAAGAAAGGGGGCAAATATGAAACAGGAAACAATATACTGCCAACTGCTAACTGCCTACTGCCAACTTTTAATCTTTTTCAATCTCCACGGTCACCGTAGTCTGTGGCACGGCTACGCTTCCGCCGGTGGGTTTTGGCAGGGTCACGGTCTGGCGAATGTCTTTATCTGCCCCCGACACATCAATGGGGTCCAAATCCAGGGTCACATTCTTTTCAAAATAGCTCAACGGCGCTGTCAAGGTTGCCACCGGGGGATTTACCGTAATTTTTCCTACTTTGTATCCCGCTGCGGGGTCGCCCTTTGTGGTCGCCCGGATCGGAAGATTTCCTAATTTCGTCAATTCTTTCATATGCACATTGACTTTGACCTGGTTCGGCATGACATCCAGGCCAGTCACCGTATTTCCATTGGCGTCAAGCACATTCACGCTATCAAATTCTACGAAATTCTTATCTTTCCCAGAAATATTGACAGAAACCACAGCCCGATCGGCTTGGGCAATTTTCTGAGAGCTGCCCGCAATGGTGATGGTATCTGGTGTGGCTTTCTTGCTTTCGATGGAGAAATTGCTATCCGGTGTACCGAAGAGTTCCACTGTGGCGGGCAAACTCTTCACCGCATAGGTATCGACGTTCAAGTCGAAATATTCTGGTGTCACAGAAATGACCGTTTCATCCCCCGGCACAGAGACTTGAATCCGGGTATTTGGGAAATCTCCGTCCGTGAATCCGCTCAAATCCACATAGGCTTTGATGTTATCGGAGCGCATGTAAATCATGTCGCTGCGGGCCATGCGCACTTTCACTCTGACCTTGGAAGGTACATTGGTCGCCACCAGAGAGCGGTCCAAATTTCGTACTTCTACCGGCACGGTGTAGGTGTTTTCCACACGCGGGTTTTGCTCATTCATCACATACACCCAGAAGCAGCAGGCTGCAATCAAGCATAAAAGTTTCGGCAGCCACCATTCGTATTTCGTATATTTCATTTCAGGGGGCTCCATTTCTGTAATACATCACTGACGCCTTTCGGCTTGCCTTTCATCAGGTAGTTATGCAGGACGTTTTTCAAACTTTCTGCATCTTGGCCGCGATAGATGTGTCCGCCATAGGTGTAGGACACAATGCCCGTTTCCTCGCTGACCACCACTACTACACAATCGGCCTGTTCGCTCATGCCGATAGCGGCGCGGTGACGGGTTCCCAGTTCAGAAGACAAACTGTGGTCCCGGGTCAGTGGCAAGAGACACCCAGCCGCCATGATGCGATTTTCACGAATAATAACTGCCCCATCATGGAGCGGCGTATTGACGATGAAAATATTTCCTAATAGTTCTTTGGAAACCAGACCTTCGATGCGAATACCGGTATCAATGCGATCGTCCAAACCGACACTGCGTTCAAAGACAATGAGGGCCCCGATTTTGTTGGCCGACATGACCATGGCCGCTTCTGCTACGTCATTGATCACATGGTCCCATTCCACTTCGTTCATCATCCGAGAAGACACATAGAATTTCCCGCGACCGATTTGTTCCAAAGCACGACGAAGTTCAGGTTGAAATACCACTGGCAGTGCGACAATCAGGACGGTCATCAATTTGTCCAGAATCCAGCTGACCGCGTGAAGCTGCAACCACCCCGCAAAGACGGTAAATATCCCCAGGAAAATCAAGCCTTTCAAAAGAGCGGTCGCCCGGGTATCACGGATGAGAATGTATATACGATATAAAAAGAAAGCAACCACAAGAATGTCTAGGACATCCCAGAGGCGCATGGTCATAAATAAGCCTTGTATCTGACTAAACATAGAGTTTCCTTTCGAGTAATGGTATTTTAGTGACTGGTGACTAGTGACTAGTAGCTAGGGATTGGGGATTGGGGATTGGGGATTAGGAAATACCAGTTTCGCCGTTTCCCATGTCCCATGAAAAGTTTTATCTTATTTTAGCATGAATGGGGACTGGTGTCACGATTTTGCAATAGAAAGGTTCTGGTGATGATGATTGGGATTTCTAAACATTGTTATGCTTTCGCTCTCAAAGGGTTCTGGGGGTGCTGTTATGTTAGTGTCTGGTCAATAATTCATATGCTCGATATTTGCTGAATAAAAGCAGTGTAATTTTGATATTCAAGTGCATAGAAACACGAGCTATTCTACAAATACCTTTGCACTATAGGTTTAAGGTTTACTTTCCAAGTCCGCCGTTTAACAATAATGGTCTCTGAAAATGTCATTGGTTTAAGGTTTAAATGTAAGAATACAACCCCTAAACCTTAAACCCTTAACCTTGGCAAGAAAGAAATCTTAACAAAAGCGAATTAATGACCAGCCACTATGTTTTGGATAGCGGCATAAAATTCTATCGTCATTTCGACCGATGGGATTTGTGCGAAATGGCAACGATGAACTAAGCGACTATGTTAGACAGAAGTGGAGAAATCTTGTGGGATTAGCGTTGTTTTCCATAGTGTCTCAAGATTTCTCCACTTTTGTTCAACATAGTCGCTTGGTACGATAGAATCAACCTAGCACAAATCCCATCGGTCGAAATGGCTATAGAGATAAAATCGCTACAAAATCCTAACCTCTTTTCTGTCTTTAAGCCCTTGTCGCAAGTGCTGATGAGATTTCTCCACTCAGGGACACAAATTCATTTATATCCTCTGATTCAATTCGCACAAATATCACCGGTCGAAATGACGGTAGATGTGATGCCGCTACAGAATCCTAGTCCCTAATCCCCAATCCCTAGCTACTAATCCCTAGCTACTAATCCCCAAAACAAAAAACGGAAAACGTGAGCCCCCACTCATCACGTTTTCCGCCATTCTCAAATTTCCTTCGCCTTCTCATCCAATTTCGCCTGGACTCGTTTTCCTGTTTCCGTCATTGCCAGGCCGGCCCGGCTGGTTTCTTTCAGTTCTACCGGAAGTCTCCGTCCTACGTCCGCCATAGCTTCGATGACTTCATCGGCGGGGATTTGGCTCTTGACACCATTCATTACCATTTCTACGGCTACTAGAGCATGTACGGCATGGAAACCGTTTCGTTTCACGCAGGGCACTTCCACCAGGCCGCCAACAGGATCGCAAACTAGGCCCAGAATATTTTTCAACGCCAAAGCAAAAGCATCAGCCATTTGTTCATTGCTGCCACCTAGCAGGTCCACGGCAGCAGCAGCAGCCATGGCACAAGCGGTACCACATTCTGCTTGGCAACCGCCCACAGCGCCAGCAATGGATGCTTTTTCTGCTACCACGCGACCAATCGCTCCAGCCGTGAAAAGGGCACGAGTCATATCATTCATGGTGGCATTCACCTCTTCTGCCACCGCTGCGAGGACAGAGGGCAATATCCCACAGGAACCGGCCGTTGGGCATGCCACGATACGATACATTTTCGCATTGGCTTCCGCCGTCGCAATGGCATAGGCACAGGCCCGCTGACAGACGGGGCTCAAAAATTTCATTTTCCCGCCAAAAATCCGATTGGCATCTCCTCCTACCAGTCCACTGGCAGAGGAGGCGGTATCGGACAAGCCTTCCTGAATGGCCTGACGGAAAATGGGAATTGTATTTTTCATCCGTCCCCAAACTTCCTCATAGGATTTCCCGCTCTCCTCCGCCTCAATCTGGCAAGCCATCTCGCCCGGAGAACAATGGGCCGCCTCGGCGGCGGAAAATAATTCGGACAATGTATGATAGGTATAATTTTTCATAGTAAACTCCATGCACTCCGTGCACCAACATAAACGAAAATGATTAGTATCGGTGACTAGTAGACTAGTGACTCGTGACTGGAATCACATTTCTCCCAGTCACAAGTCACCAGTCACTAGCTACCAAATTCCATTTTCATAGTAACACTCCTGTGTAATAGTTAGCATATTATATTAGTTAGAAGTTAGAAGTGGTGGTGGCGGCGCACAATTCATATGGCGCCGCATTTTTGATTTCTGTACATCAGTAGAAATTATCACATAGTTGTTAGTTGTTTGTTGTCGGTTGTTTGACCCCAACAACAAACAACTGACAACCAGCAACAATTTTTTGTTATTGAAAAAGCGAATTAACGAGCAGTCACTAAGTAGTATTGGGGCGCTTCCAAATTTTGTGCGCCCCTTCCACCATTTCTAACTTCTCACT
>CAVBRV010000044.1:0-17138 GCA_963597965.1 Paludibacteraceae bacterium
CTTTGGATAAAAATTCATATCATTTCAAATTCTTTGATTAAATCAGCGTTTCCCCAGTGCTTCTGAGATTTCTCCACTCAGGGACACAAATCATTTCATTACTTTTGTGTCATTTCGCACAAATAGGATCGGTCGAAATGACGGTGAATCGCTAGGAGCGGACATTGCCGAGTTCACTGGATATGTTCATAGCGAAATATACCGCTACAGTCTCCCCCTCTGCCTACGGCATCCCCCCCCGACGAGGGAGACAAAGCGCTGGAGATTCTTCCTATATCATCACTAGCATCACAGCCAACTGCTAACTGCCTACGTATTTCCTAGTCACCAGTCACCAAAATCTCACAACGCAGCATGCGCTTCTTCGACCACTTGATGAATCCGTTCTTCTGTGATGGGATGTTCGGGTTTTGTCCATTTCAGGTAAGCTAGAAATTCTATATTTCCTGAGCCCCCTTTGATAGGCGAATAGGTCAGATCCCAGCAATGGAAACCTTCTGTTTCAAAGGATGCCAGGGTATCACGCACCACTTCTTCGTGGACTTTCGGGTCACGAATGATGCCACCCTTCCCTACTTTTTCTTTGCCTGCTTCAAATTGGGGTTTGATCAGAATCGCCATGGCTCCTTCTTCTTTCAAGATGGATTTCACCGCGGGGATGATTTTCAGGACAGAGATGAAGGAAACGTCGGTGGATACGAAGTCTACTTTTTCTCCTAAGGTGTCTTCAGTGACCACTTTGATGTTGGTCTTTTCCATATTCACCACTTGGGGGTTGGAGCGAAGTTTCCAATCCAGCTGGTTCGTGCCTACATCGATGGCAAAGACTTTGGCAGCACCGTTCTGCAGGGCACAGTCGGTGAATCCTCCCGTGGAGGCACCGATGTCGGCCATGACTTTTCCTTTCATATCTATAGCAAAGGTTTTTAGCGCTTTTTCTAGTTTATAGCCACCACGACCCACGTAGGGCATGACGTGACCTTTAATGCGGAGTTTGGCGTCTATAGGAATTTTCGTTCCCGCTTTATCTACAGGTACATCATTCACAAGAATGATGCCTGCCATGATGTGCCGTTTGGCATTTTCTCGGCTGTCGAAGAATCCTTGTTCTACGAGGAGTACATCGAGCCGTTCTTTTTTTACTTTTTGATTGGACAATGGATTTACCTCTTATTTTAGTTTACTCCTTTTAAGGATTTGCATGAGTAAGAATGATTCCGCTAGGGAAACACTGATTTAATCGTTATTTGAAATGATTCTTGAATTTTTATTCAAAGCGAGGAAAGAAAATCCGCGAATAGCGAGCTATTTAAGGATTTCCTTGACGATGCTTTGGATAAAAATTCATATCATTTCAAATTCTTTGATTAAATCAGCGTTTCCCTAGAGATTTACAGGTTACTCAAGGTTCTAAGGGTTCTAAGGTTGCTCAGGTTTCCCGAACATGCCATTGAATGCTAGGAACCATAAGAATCTTTAGAACACTTTAACAACCACAAAAATCATTACGTATTTCCCAGTCACCAGTCACCAAATACTAACTCACTTCGATCTCACTAGCAGCAAGTCTACCAGTTCTTCTAGTGCCTCTGTTTCGCGTGGAAGTTGCTTCAAAATAGCCTTCGCCGCTTGGGCTTCTTCTTTAGCTAGCGTCAGGGCTTTTTCTTGACCTAGGATAGTGACGTAGGTAGATTTGTGATCCAAGGTGTCTTGGTTGGGCATTTTTCCCATTTCGTCCAGATGTCCGTTCACGTCTAGGAGGTCGTCGGTGATTTGGAAAAGGAGGCCTAGGTGGGTGGCGAAGTCGTGCCATTGTTGAGCTTCTTCTTTTGAAACACTGGCCAGGATGGTCGCCATGTCTACCGGTGCGGTCAGGAGGCAACCGGTTTTGCAATGGTCCATGAGTTGGAGTTCTTCTAGAGAGAGGTCTTTATTTTCGGAGTCAATGTCGTGGGCTTGGCCGCCTACCATGCCTGAGGGGCCGGCAGCTTCAGCTAGAATGAAAATGAGATGACACCGGGTTTCACTAGAAATATGTTTCTCCCCTGCCAGGAGAGTAAAAGCATAGGTCAGAAGGCCATCTCCTGCCATGGTCGCCATGCCAGCACCGTAGACTTTGTGGTTAGTCAGTTTTCCTCGGCGGTAGTCGTCATTATCCATGGCGGGCAGGTCGTCGTGAATAAGGGAATAAGTGTGAACGCATTCGATGGCGCAAGCGATGTCTAGGAAATTTTCGCTTGTCTGTCCTAGGATTTCTAGTGTCTGAAGAAATAAAAAGGGCCGTATCCGCTTTCCTCCGGCTTGGAGGCTGTAGTTCATGGAGGCATAGAGGTTGACATGGGCAGCACAATCAGGAGTAAGCAGGTCCGCTAAGCGGGTATTGATTTGTTTTTGTTTGTCTTGCAAGAGTTGTTTGATCATATTTGCTTCTCCTTATTTAGTGGGTGCTCGATAATTCACACGCCCGATGTTTACTGAATATATGCAGTGAAATTTTGATATTCAAGTGCAAAGAAATACGGGCTTTTGGGCAGATTCCTATACACTCACTGTTGTTAGTTGTTTGTTGTTTGACCCCAACAACAAACAACTAACAACCAGCAACAATTGCCTATCCGGATTTTTGCTATTGAAAAAATGAATTAACGAGCAGCCATTATTTAGCCCATTATGATTTTGAGTGAGTAGGTATGATTCCGCTAGAGATTACAGGTTTCTCAGGTTGCTAAGGGTTCGCAAGATTCTCAGGTTCCTCAAATGTGCCGATAAACGCTAGCATCATTAGCTCATTCGAGAAACCTTTAGTATCCCTAGTGATACCCCCTTTCATAGGAAGAGGGTATCACTAGGGATTCTTTCGTTAGCATCATTAGCGTCACGGCCAACTGCCAACTGCTAACTGCCTACATATTTCCTAATCCCTAGCTACTAATCCCCAGTCACTAGTCACTAGCAACCATTCCCCATCATGTACGCTCCAAAGGCATTCCCCGTGGCATTGTCGCTGCTATATCGGGAATCAGCGAAGTAGGGATGGAGGCCTATTTCTTGGCAAATCTGTTCTACTTTTCCTCTGAGGTAGTGGTTCGCCATAACGCCGCCTACGGCGATGAAGGGGCGGCCTTTTATGAAGGAGTAGCCGGTGAGTTCTTTTTCCAGGGCACGGCCAATGTGGACGAGGACGCCTCTGGCGATGTCTTCTTTGGTATATTTCCCACTTTGGATGTCTCGCTGGACTTTGGTTTCGGGGCCGGAGAAGCTGAAGGCGTCTTTTACGGAGGATCTAGGGATTTTGTAGGTATCTTTTCCTTTTTCAGCCAGAGGCTCTAGCCATTTTCCACAAGGAAATGGAAGTCCCAGGGCTACACCGACGCGGTCGATGAATTGGCCTGCTGTGATGTCTTTGGATGTGAGGAGTTCGGAGATGTCCATGCATTCGCCTTTCCATTCACAGGAAAGGACGTCTTGGGTGCCTCCGGACATGTGCATCATGTAGAAAGGTTTGCCCCACAGGGCTGGCGTATTTCTCAGAGCTGCCATGGCGTGGTTTTCTTGGTGGCTGAAGGTGTATAAGGGGATGTGCAGAGCGGCGGCGAGGCTTTCTCCCATGCCTTTTCCAACGAGAAAGGCGGGCATGTAAGAATCTGCCCGCCTCCGTGGAAAGGCTGACACGCCGATGCCTTTCATGTCTTGCATCAGGGGTGAAAGTTTCTGTAGGAGGATAGGAAGGTTCTTGACGTGTTGAAATACCATATTGGATTGGGAGAGGCCTCTATTTCCTTCTTTCACGGTGAGAACAATCCGTTCTTCTCCTATGAGTCCTTTGGTCGTGTCATAGATGGCTGCAGATGTAGTATAGCAGCTGGTGTCGATACCAAGAAATTGGCTCATTGTTTCGTCTCCTTGTGTGGCTGGTGACTAGGGACTGGTGACTGGGGAAGTGTTGTTGGTTGTTGGTTGTTGGGATCCTAACAAAAAATAAATTGCCAGTAATTCTTTCAGTCAGCATTACTACCATTAGCCCCCTTTCCCTGAAAGGGGGTAGCGTAACGAGCAGCGCGAGTGCAGCGGGGGATAGCTCGCAATAACGATATATCTCTACTGCTACTATCCCTATAGGTGTCCACTCCAACGGTCTTTCCGCTTTTACAGAACGCCTATACCGCTATGCGTCTCATATCATTTATCTCGCTAGTGCGAACTATCCCCCCTGCCCCCTTCCAGCGGAAGGGGGCTTACCGCTAGAGATTCTTCCATTAGCATCATTAGCATCATTAGCATCATTAGCGTCACGGCAAACTGCCCACTGCTAACTGCCTACATATTTCCTAATCCCTAGGGAAACGCTGATTTAATCAAAGAATTTGAAATGATTAAATCAGTGTTTCCCTAGCTACTAGTGACCAGTCACTAGTCACTAGTCACTATTTCAGTATCTTATCCAAAATACCATTGATAAAGCGATAAGAACCTTCGCCACCGAAGGTTTTGGCCATTTCAATGGCTTCATTCATGACAACTTTTTTATCACTTTTGTCATCCATGTAGTTATATTCCCCAATCGCCAGGCGGAGAATGTTTTTATCCACTACGTTGAGCTGGGCCAAGGACCAATTTTTCAGGTGGCTGGTGATGAGGGCGTCGATTTCTTGGTGTTCTTTGACTGTGGAAATTAATGTGTCGGCAAAGGCTTTGTCTTTGTCGGTGAGTTTCTGAAGGTCTGCATCAATAGGTTCTGATTCTGGATTAAGTTCTTGAGAATACAGTACTTGGAGTGCGTATTCTCTCGCACGTGTTCTGCTCATATTTTACTCCTTATATATGTTTACTCTTATGGGGATAGAGTGAATTGGTATGATTTCGATGGAGGTATAGATTGCTCAGGCTTCTCAAGGTTCTTCGGGTTCTCAAGTATGCATCATTAGAGTGTTACATACCCGTAAATTTCCTTCCTTTGGAAGGAAATAGGACATAATCGTAGCGAAATGTCCAGGGGATAGTCTACTGCTGCGGTATTTCTCATTCATTCATTATGCGTTTAGGTGCCCGCACTAACAATGTAACCACTTTTACAGGACGCCTAATACAGCTATACGTCACATATCAACATCCCGCTAGTGGGAACTATCCCCCTGTCCCCCTTCCAGAGGAAGGGGGTTGCCGCTTGAGGTTCTTCCGCTATCATCACTAGCATCACGGCGAACTGCTTACTGCTAACTGCCTACGTATTTCCTAATCCCTAGCTACTAGTCCCCAGTCACTACCAACTATTTCACCATTTCTGTAATAGTCACATCAATAGCAGCAATGGGCTCTTTTCTCCCTGATGCGAAGATGTTTTTCACCACCATCTGGATGTACCGGGCGGTTTCGTTCACTTGGCAACCTTGATGCAGGGCCAGAGAAATATCCACTTTCACGCTGCCGTCTTTTCGGCTGCGGATGAGGAGGCCCTTGTGGCCTTTGTTGTAACCGAAGGCTTGACCTAGGCCTTGAATCAGGGTTTGAAATCCGTACTGGGTGAAGTGAGAGACTTCCGGCATGGCGAGTAGGGTTTCTTCGATTTTCCGGTATACTTCAGCTTCGGGAAGGTATGTTTTTTCCTGGGGCATGGTTTTCATCTCCAATACTGATATGGCAGCTGGTGGTTGTTCACAAATTCTATAACAACGATTGTTGCTGGTTGTTGGTTGTTTGGTTCCTAACAACAGACAACCAATAACTAACAACAACAGCACTACCGCCTCACGCCTTTTCAAAGACGATTTGTTCTACATTCACATTGACTGCATTGACCCGAAGGCCGGTGGAATCAGCTACGCCTTCTTTGACGGCTTCTTGAAGTTGGAGAGCCATAGCAGGGACGCGGCCGCCATGGTTGACGGCGATGTAGAGATCTATAATGAGGTTATTTTCTTTCATGGAGACCCGGACGCCTTCTGCATCTTCGTCACTGATAACGGCGGAAATACCGTGGGAGTACCGGTCGTCCATGGCATATACGCCATGGACACGTAGGGTGATGTCTCTGGCAATGGTGGCTACCACTTGGTCCGCAATGCGGATGGTGCCTAGGTCGTTTTTGACTTCTGCGGTTTGCATGGTTTACGTTTCCTCCCTATCAATGCCATTGAGTGAGTAGGTATAAATTACAGGGGACTCAGGTTGCTCAAGTTTCTAAGGTTTCCTAGTGATTTAACCGCTTTCACAGAACGCCAAAAGCGCTAGTGTCACATATCATATTTCCGCTAGTGGGAACTATCCCCCCTGCACCCCTTCCAAAGGAAGGGGGCTTTCCGCTAGTGATTCTTCCGTTATCGTCACTAGCGACACGGCAAACAGCCTGCGGCTCACTACCTACGTATTTTTTATACCAGTCCCTAGTCACCAGTCACTAGCTACCAATCCCTAAAAAAGGGGCGCCAAGCGCCCCCCCCTTCCAAAAGAATCTCTTATTTCACACGTTCAATATAAGCACCGGTACGAGTATCGATGCGGAGCATTTCCCCTTCATTGATGAAGAGCGGAACATTGACCACATAACCAGTTTCCATAGTAGCCGGTTTGGAGCCGCCAGTAGCTGTATCACCGCGAATGCCTGGTTCAGTCTGAACGACTTTCAGTTCTACAGAATTTGGAATATCCACGCCGATGATAGCGCCATTGAAAAAGACCACGTTGCATTCCATTTCTTCCTTCAGGAAATTGATCTTATCGCCGAGCTGTTCCTTATTCAGCATAATCTGTTCATAGGTTTCGGTATCCATGAAGCAATAAGAACCATCAGCTTCATAGAGATACTGCATCGGCTTACGTTCTACCGTAGCGGGCTGCAGTTTGATGCCAGCATTGAATTTACGTTCTACTACAGAACCACTCTGCAGGTTTTTCAATTTAGCACGAACGAAAGCAGCGCCCTTTCCTGGTTTTACATGCAAAAATTCGATACACTGCCAAACCTGGCCGTCCAATTCAACGGTAATGCCTGGGCGCAAATCGTTACTAGAAATCATTTCATTTTCCTCCTGTTACACTCTTAAAAATTTCTTTGGGAATTGAGTCAAGATGGATAGACCATCATTTTCTATGACAACCGTATCTTCGATACGGACTCCACCAGTTCCGGGGATATATACCCCTGGTTCAACGGTCTCCGTCATGCCAACCTGAAGAATGGATGCATCCCTGGCCGCCAAGACCGGCGATTCGTGTATTTCCAAGCCCACACTATGTCCTAATGCATGGGTGAAATAGGTGTCCAGTTCTCTCTCTTTCAAGAAATTCCTGGCTTCTTGATCTACATCGCAAGCTTTCATGCCTGCTTTCATAAAGGCTTCGATATGTTCATTGCATCCCAAGATGGAATCGTAAATGAACCGCTGCCGATCCGTAATATTTCCTACCGCTACAGTACGAGTAATATCGGAATGGTACCCTTTGTAAATAGCGCCGAAGTCGAAGGTAATGAGGTCCCCCTCTTCGATAATCTTGTCTGTAGCTGTCCCGTGTGGATAAGCGGACCGCCAACCAGAAGCTACGATAGTGTCGAAGGATTTCCCTTCCGAACCCGCTTCCAACATAGCGCTTTCCAGCACCGCCCGAAGATAGGATTCCGTCACACCTGCCTTGATATGGGGAATAGTTTTTTCAAATCCCACGTCTGAAATCTGGCAGGCCTTGCGCAGGAGACCAATTTCCTCGGTGCTCTTAATCTGACGAAGTTTGTCCACAGCACAGAAATTGAACGTCACGTCAGGCATCACTTCATCAAAGCCCAGGTACATTTTGTAAGTCATGACAGTCTCGATACCTAGGCTCTTCACATGGTGCTTAGCGGCTAGCTTGGCTAGGGTCTCCGCCAATTTAGGCACGTAATTGATGACTTCAAAACCAGTGGCTTCTTCTTTCGCTTGCTCCGTGTACCGGCTATCGGTCAATAAGTAGCAGGTATCGGCGGTCAGGAAAAGGTAGCTGTCTGAGCCGGTGAACCCGCTTAAATACCGACAGTTTTCGTCTTTTTGGATAAAAAGGCCTTCCACCTGGCTGTCTTTCAGAAAGTCTTGAAGTACTTCTTTGTCCAACAATGTATCACCGCTTTCTTTCATCTAAATAATGATACCGTATTTCATGCATTTTGTCTATGAAATTTTGTGATTAGTTGTTGGGACTTGAGAAAATATTTGTGGATAGAGACTCTAGGTAGTGAATTAATAACCGACCGCTATTTATTACTGGAATGTAAAGATTTTAAAGATCCTTTTCAAAATAAAAGTCCGCTCTCGCTGGACGCCTATACCACTATGTGTCTCCTATCATGCATCCCGCGTGTATGATCTATCCCCCCTGCCCCCTTTCAGCGAAAGGGGGTTAAACGCTAGTGCTGCTATCTTAAGTTGCACTCACCAAAGAACCCCTTCACTTGGAAATAGTTCAAGGTGATAGTCAGCACTAGCGGCATATATCTCTTATAACTCTATCCATACCTCACCAAGGAACCCCTTCCTCTGGAAGGGGTCGACAACGAGCGTAGCGAGGCGACGGGGGATAGCTCGCTTTAGCGGTATGCATGCCTCAAGACACTTCCCACTTCGGCGTCATCTCTAGCGTCAAAAGCATACTGCTCTATCCGCTTGAACAAGACGCCTTCACGGATAACTTCAACTTTCATTCATCCCGCTACTGCGAGCTATCCCCCCTGCCCCCCTTCCAAAGGAAGGGGGTTAAACGCTAGTGCTGCTTCCTTTGGAGACACTTTCTTTTTATTTTTTCTATTGTAGCAGAAAAGAATTTCATAGGCAAAATAAAAAGTCCGGAGCTACCTTTTCGATAAAGTTACTCTGGACTTTGTTTTTACCACGGAAGACCACTCTTTTATGACCAATTCATTTAGGAAAGTGAATCATAGTCAGCTGTTTTATAAGATTCTTCTGCTGCTGAATCATTTGCTTAGAATACCGCATAACTGGGTCATCTACTACCATACCAGATATAGCAGCTAAAAGGCTTTGCTCTTGGAGTGCTTTCCTCTCCCTCTCAAAAGATTGCCGGAACCTCTTATCTATTTCAAAACTTTGGCTATAGGGATTACAGATTGTCTTCCAGTCTATTTTTGAAGGAAGTTGAGACGTAAGGGCCTCCCACGCCTTTTGTTGCTCCTTTTGCATTTTTTGCCACTGTTCATAGGGTTCGGCCATCGCCTTTACTATCTGTGCAAGCCGGTTTCGCTCGGAGTCTGTCCAAATCCGTTTAACCTGTTGCGAGATTTCATCAGCCGTCACACCAAGAGGTTGATTGGTTATGACATCACGTTCCATGACATCTTCCTCGACCTCTTCTGTTTCTTCCTGTACTATAGAAGAAGCAGCGGACCAATATTTCTTTGGTGTCTCTGTAACAACAGGACTTTCGCTGGCCTCTACGATTGGCTTGGTAGCAACCAGTTCTTGATTCTTGGCAACGTAAATGATTTTGGATTTGTCTTCCTTTGTTACATATTCTCTGAACAAGACGTATACGACGGATCTTGATAGTTTAACCAAGTCTACATTATACCCCTGTTTCCAACTGTCAAATCGACCAAATTTCCGATAAAAATCCTGAATCGCCCTTTGCTGTTCTTCTGGCGGCAACCGTTTTAGAAATTCCGCTAGTTTAAAAGCTAAGCAGTGATCCATTTGCAATACATCAACAACATCTGTGCCTGGCTGCACGAGTTGGTTTTGCAATTTTTCCCGTTCGCTTTTAAACTCCCACAAGAAATCTGCTGGAGTAAATCCCTCACAAAAGCGTTGCTTTGCTTTAACAACCCTATCATGCAAATATTTGTCTTTCTCATTCACCTTCAATGTCGCTTCATTCTCTCCAAAGACCAGAACCCCATTTCCATCATTATCTGTATACATGCTATTCGTATCCAAAAGGGAAATATATCCATATCCATTTCGCCCGGAAAGAATGGAAACTTGAACGAAAATCTGTCCATTCGGTAGAAAGAAAGTTTTCCCTCTCGACACTTTATTTCTATAAAGGCAATCATCTCGTACATCTTGTTTAGTTTTATTCGTTTGTTCTTCAATCAGATGTCTTAAAAAAGTATTTACCGTGCTATACTGCTTCTGTGGTACTTCATTTCCTTCATAAAGGGTATAGCAACCTCCGCTCTTTCCATTGCTGTCTTTTGCTGCAGGAGCTACATACAACAATTTTCCCAAGTCATTATCGCTAGTTGTCATATATCAATTCTCCCTAATATCTCTTATATTTACACATATTACATTCCTTTCTATACTTCGATTATACCTAAGGCATAATCGCCATGCATCGTATTTTTTATGTTTGATAGGAGCCCTTTCTGCTTATAGCACCAGTTCCCGCTCACTTACCCAAGATGAGAGAAAATAAAAATATTCGCCGTACTTAAATGTTTGTAAACATTTTCTATATTGTAACTCCGTTTCTATTCCCCGCGCAAGTTTATTCATTATTCCCATATAAAAAAGACACAACCCGTTATGGATTGTGTCTCTTTGAGGAAATGACCGTTTATTCAGAAGCGGTCAGATCGTAGGTATTGACCAGGCGAATACCGGAAAGCGCATAGTCCGTCAATCCGGCGATGGCCTGCCCTGCATTGAGCAGTTCATCATCGGTGGAGGTCAGCTTGATTTTGGTGAAATTCAAGTTTTTGATGGCCTTCGCACCGGTAGAGGAAGTTCCATTTTCTACACGAATCTGGAGTTTCACATCATTGATTGCTTTTTCTGCTGCCATACTAACAGCTCCTTTCTTTTGAAATGAGTGAACCAGGGATGAGGGCTAGTACCTAGATACCAGCCGCTCATCATCTGATAACACCTAAATAAGGAAATAGGTATCTTCTTCCCAGGGCAATGCTGTTAAGTTAAGGATTTGAGCGAGTAGAAATGCTAACGCTTGAGGTTACAGGTTGTTCAAGGTTCTCAGGGTTCTAAGGGTACTCAGGTTTCTCGAATGTGCCTATGAATGCTAGCGTCATCAGCTCATTCGAGAAACCTTTAGACCCCTTTGTACCTTTAGAACCTTTGTGACAGCAGAAATCATCGCATATTTCGCTTAACATAATGACATTGCTAGGGATTAGAAAGGAAATGTCACTAACCGCTATCGTCATTTCGACCGATCCTATTTGTGCGGAATGACACTATAGAAATAAATGGATTTGTGTCCCTGAGTGGAGAAATCTCTTCAGCACTAGCGGTAAGGGCTTAAAGACAGAAACGGGATTCTGTCATCAAGCCTTTACCGCTGGTGCCGCTGAGATTTCTCCACTCAGGGACACAAATCTATTTATTTCTGTATCGTCACTTTGCACAAATACGCCCGGTCGAAATGACGGCTGCGGTGTTATCGATTCTTTTTAAACAACCGCTAGAATGGACGCCTGCATGGATAGTGGAAAAATAAGCGTTATATCGCTACAGCAGGCTATCCCCTGCTGCACTCCAATGTCATTAAGTTAAACGAAATATGCGATGATTTCTGCTGTCACAAAGGTTCTAAGGGTACAAAGGGTTCTAAAGGTTTCTCGAATGAGCTGATGACGCTAGGGAAACACTGATTTAATCGTTATTTGAAATGATTCTTGAATTTTTATTCAAAGCGAGGAAAGAAAATCCGCGAATAGCGAGCTATTTAAGGATTTCCTTGACGATGCTTTGGATAAAAATTCATATCATTTCAAATTCTTTGATTAAATCAGCGTTTCCCTAGCTACTAATGCTCATCAATTCGTTTTTCAATAGCATGAACCTGGATTGTTGTCGGTTGTTAGTTGTTTGTTGTTAGGAGCAAACAATTAACAACCGACAACAAACAACTAATAACAATCGTTGTTCAGGTTTCTTACCCGCTGAAAATGAATGACTGCCCATTATATTAAATTCTGCGGCGCTATATGAATTGTGCGCCGCCACCTTCACTCCTCACTCCTCACTCCTCACTCCTAATTTTTCATAGAAAAAAGACAGCCACTTCACGGTAACGGATCATAACCTCCCTTATGAAAAGGATGGCATTTTGAAATCCGTTTGATCGCGAGCCAGCTGCCTTTTAGGGCTCCATATTTTTGCAGTGCCTGCAATGCATACTCACTGCAGGTCGGATAGAAACGACAGCAAGGAGGCTTCAAGGGAGAGATAAAAGTTCTATAAAATCGAATCAATGCGATCAAAAAAACTTTCATAATTATTTCACCAGGATTCCAGCTTTACGCCACAAGGATAAAATGGCTTTCTCCGCTTCCTGATAGGTGGCCCTCGTCAGGAAAGAGCCTGCCAGCATGACCGCTTCAGTATTCGGCTGAATTTCGGACATATGAAGGCGATAAACCTCCTTCATGAGCCTTCTGGCACGATTCCGTGCGAAAGCATGTCCAATCTTTTTCGTCGAAACGAAACCGATCCGGACAGCACTTCTCTTGGTTTTCACCACGTAGCAAAGCCCTGCCCTATTGCTGAAACGTTTACCGGACCGATAAATTCTACGGTAATCCCTGTTCTGTCTTATACGGGAAGACCGGGGGAGCGTGAACCCCACCCTCTCCTCGTTCTCTTCTAAATTAGGCACTTAATACCTTTCTGCCTTTTGCTCTTCTTCTCTTCAGAACAATACGGCCTGCTTTTGTCTTCATACGAGCGCGGAAACCGTGGGTCTGTTTTCTCCAGTGGTTGTTCGGCTGGAATGTCATCTTTGCCATGTATAAACACCTCCTTACATCGTGGTCGTGCTATTTGCGTGCACCATAACAGAATAATTATATCGAAGTCATAGAAACATGTCAATAAGTATTGGGGATTCCGCTTAAATTTTTCAATTTTTGATAGTTGGTGACTGGTGACTAGTGACTAGTAGCTAGGGATTAGGGATTAGGGATTAGGGATTAGAAAGCGATGATCGCCATTACTTAGTGAGTGCTCGATAATTCATACGCCCGATGTTTACTGAATATATGCAGTGAAATTTTGTCATTCAAGTGCATAGAAATACGGGCTATTGTGCAGATTCCTGTGCTCTCACTGTTGATAGTTGTTTGTTGTCGCTTGTTTGGCCCCAACAACAAACAACTATCAACAGTGAGCAGCCACTAGGTATGATTTCGTCAGCAATTATAGTTTTTTAAAGGTTCTCAAGGTTCTAAGGGTTCTAAAGGTTCTAAAGGTTTCTCGAATGCGCTAATAACGTTAGCATTTATTGGCACATTCGAGAAACCTGAGCAACCTTAGAACCTTGAGAACCCTTAGCACCTTTAGCACCTTTTCCCCAGCCACCAGCCACTAACATATAAAAAAGAGAAGCCAACAAAAGATGACTTCTCTCATAACAATTGCTATAGGTTGTTAGTTGTTGAGGCCAAACAACCGACAACAAACAACTAACAACAATTCCTCATTACTTCAATTCCAAAATCGGGTCAAAGTAAGACAATTTCGTATAGTCCACATTGCCCCCATCGGTAATCGCCAAATCCGGAATGGCCGTAATCGGCAGGAAGGACAAGTAGAAAATCGGGTCTGGCAGGCGGCTGCCGATGGCTTTTGCCCCTTCTTCCAGTTCGATTTCTTTCTTTGCCAATTCTTCTGGTTCCAAATCGGAGCAAATCCCAGCGATCGGGAGCGGTAGGAAGGAAACCACTTTCCCGTCGATGACGACCACCTGTCCGCCGCCCTGTTCGATGAGGGTATTGGCAGCCAGCGCCATGTCTTCGTAGTTCGCGCCCGCTACAACCAGGTTGTTATCATCGGGAGCTGCGGTGGTGGCGATGGCGCCTTTCTGGAAATTCCAGCCAGAAATGAAGCCTTTGGACAGGTTGCCATTGATGCCGAACGGTTCGATGACAGACACCAGAGCCACGTCTTTTTCCGCACTGGGTAGAACGACACCATCTTTGACGGTCAGTTCTACGTCCCGGCGTTTTCTCATGAACGGGCCTACGCTGTTGATGGTTTCTACCAGAGCGGTTCCTTCTTTCAGGTCCACATGGTATTTGAAATCGTCGGCGGTGAGTTTGGCGTGCTGCACGGTGTGGAGAATGGTAGCGTCTCTTTCCGGTACCTGGTAGTGGAAACGGTTTTCTCCTTTTTCTGTCACCAGCTGGCCTTTGGCAATGACAGTTTCCACATGGAAGGTGCCTGGCTGGTCGACGAGGAGAATGTCTGCTTCTTTGCCTGGGCAGATGGAGCCTACGTGATCATCGATTTCATAGGCTTCAGCCGCATTGATGGTTGCCATTTGGATCGCTTCCATGGGGGAAATACCGGCCTGGATCGCAAGGCGAACCATATGGTCGATGTGTCCGTGTTCGAGAATGCCGCGAGCGTGGACGTCGTCGGAGCAGAAGCTGGTGTGACGAGCCATGCCCGGTGCGCCTTCGGTGATGGCGCGGACGTTTTCTTTCAGGAATTTGGTGACTGCCGATTCACGAATAATGGTGTGAATGCCTTTTCTGGCTTTTTCCAAAAATTCTTCGTGGTCGTAGCTTTCGTGGTCCACCCGAACACCGCTCATCAGGTATTCATTGAGCGCTTTTCCTCTTGCCAGTGGGCTGCATCCGAAAACGGGACGGTGGTATTTCTGGGCTTCTACGATAGCATCCAGCGTATCCGGGTCTTTCGTCATGACCGCTTCACGGACCAATTCCCACACGCCGTAGCAACGGGGATTCTGGTGGTGTTTCGCATGGTCTTTGGCAGATACGTTGTAAGCGATGGTGGATTTCGGAATGGTGTATGGTGTCTTGTAAGGCAATGCCCAGAAGACTTTCAGCGGCGATGCGTCGATTTCTTTGAAAATCGCTTCGAGGCCGTCCACGCCAATGACGGAAATATATTCATCCAGGCCGCTCACGATGCTGGTGGTGCCGCAAGGAACCACGGCCTGTCCGAAGCGGGTCATGCTCATCTTGCTGCATTCCACATGGATATGGCAGTCGATGAGGCCTGGAGCCAAGTATTTCCCCGTAGCATCGATTTTCTTCGTGTGTTCATCGATGTAGTCGGAAATATCCGAATCGACGGCTACGATTTTTCCTTTATAAATGGCAACGTCTGCTTGATAGTATTCGCTGGTATTGACATTGATGAGGGTGCCCCCCAGGATCGCCATGTCTGCTTTGATTTTCGCAGCGCCAGCGTCAATATATTCAGAAAGCATTTCTCTAGTAAGCATAGAAATTCTCCTTAGTGATTTGACTTCTATGAAATAGGGTGATGTCGTTAAGGATTGGAGTCAAGGAGGATGGATGATTTCTGCTGATTAAAAGGGTGCTTAGGGTTCTAAAGGTTCTAAGGGTTCTAAGGGTTCTCGAACTAGCCAATAAACACTAGCGTCATTAGCTCATTCAAGAAACCTTTAGTACCCTTAGAACCTTGAGTACCTTGTAACCTCTGGCAGAATCACCCCTACTAACGCAAATCCTTAACTGCCAACAGAATCAGAATTTAAGAATGGTCAAGGTATATAACAGAATCAGGAACAGCACAAACATGACCCAAATCAGCGGATTCAGTTCTTTTCTGCGGCCTGCGGCAATCATGACCAGCGGGTAGAAAATGAAGCCGAAAGCGATACCATAGGAAATATTGAAGGTCAGTGGCATGCCGATGACAACGAGGAACGCTGGCAGTGCAATTTCAAATTTATCCCAATGGATTTCTTTCAAAGCAGATGCCATGAGAACGCCCACCACAATCAGTGCGGGCGCGGTGACATTGGAGGTCACGACAGCCAGGAGAGGCGAGAAAATCATGCTGACTGCGAAAAGAATGGCAACCACCACAGCGGTGAGCCCAGTGCGAGCACCCATAGCGATACCAGCAGAGGCTTCTACGTAAGCCGCGGTCGGTGTGGTGCCCATGACGGCCCCAGCGAGCATGGAGAGAGAATCGGCCATGAGGGCTTTACCGATGCGAGGCATTTTGCCATTGTGCATGAAACCAGCCTGCTGGGCAAGGCCAATCAAAGTGCCTGCCGTATCAAAGAATGCCACCAGGAAGAAAATGACCACCACCGCCCACATGGTAGGATCGGTGAAGATGGCGCCTACATTTTCTACGCCCACTCCAAAAGTAGGAGCCAGGCTCGGTGCCATAGAAATAATGGAATCCGGCGGTGCAATGATGCCCGTCACCAGGCCAGCTACGGCGGTAATCACGATGCCGTAGAAAATGGACCCTGGTACTTTTCTAGCCATCAGAAGAGCCGTCACCAAGGTGCCGAAAATGGTGAGCCAAGTGGTCGGTACTTTGAAGGAGCCAATGGAAATAATAGCATCCGGGTCAGCCATGACGATACCGCCCCCCTGGAAGCCGACAAAGGAAATAAAAATCCCAATGCCTGCTGCCATAGCGTATTTCAAATCTTGCGGAATGGCATCAATGATGATTTCTCGGATATGGAAAATAGAAACGAGGGTAAACAGAATGGAGGCAATAAAGACCCCGGCCATGGCCTGCTGCCACGGCATGCCCATTGCGAGCACCACAGAATAGGTAAAGAAGGCATTATCCCCCAGGCCTGGCGCAATGGAAATCGGGTAATTTGCCAAGAAGCCCATGAGCAGGCACCCCAAGATCGCAGACAGTGCGGTGGCGGTGAAAACAGCCCCCGCATCCATGCCCGCATCTCCTAGAATCTGTGGATTGACGAAAAGAATGTAGGCCATGGAGACAAAGGTGGTCAGCCCGGCCAGACATTCGGTTTTGACAGTGGTATGATTTTCTTTAAGGTGGAATAATTTTTCGAGTATTCCACCGGAAACTTGCTGTGACATGAAATAACTCCTTACTTTTGTTGTTTGTTGATGGTTGTTGGTTGTTAGTAGCTAGGGATTGGGGATTAGGGATTAGGGATTGAAAAAATTTTTAAGCCCCTTCCTCAGGAAGGGGCAGGCGAGCCTGCGAGCCGGGGATAGGCGTCGAAGAAGAGTTGTGAGACTAGCCGCTTTCTCTGGACGCCTTATCGTATAGTGTCATCTTTCATTCATCCCGCTACTGCGAGCTATCCCCCTGCCCCCCTTCCAGAGCAATGTCATTAAGTTAAGCGAAATATGTGATGATTTCTGCTGTCACAAAGGTTCTAAGGGTACAAAGGGTTCTAAAGGTTTC
>CAVBRV010000045.1:0-17137 GCA_963597965.1 Paludibacteraceae bacterium
ATTCATAAAAACCATACAACCAGCCTACGGCTGAAAAAATACACCCCCTCTGCCTACGGCATCTCCCCCGGAGGAGGCGAGGTCCTACGGACCTATCATTCCTATTCAAAGCCGCTAAATAACTTAGATTATATCGGAATGAATCATCATTTTACGGGTGGGAAGTTTAAGTTTGTAAATATGGAATTATTGCAAACGGTCCTTTTTATAAAAAAGGGGTATTGGGGCGCTGTATAATTTGATGCGCCCCTTCCTCCATTACGCACTACGCATTACGCATTACGCATTTTTATCAGTCGAGAGGAGCGATTGTATATGCAGAAAAGATTAGCAGTACTAACCAGCGGCGGTGATGCGCCGGGGATGAATGCGGCGGTGCGGGGCGTGGTACGGACCGCTTTGGCACTCCACTGTGAAATATACGGCATCTACCGCGGCTATGCGGGGCTGTTGGATAATGACATGATTGCCATGGATAGTTCCTCCGTGGGCGGGATCATTCTCCACGGGGGCACCATGTTGAAAACCGCTCGGTGCATGGCTTTTTTTGAAGAGGAAAATCAAAAAAAAGGAGCTCAAATTTTAAAAGACCGGGGCATTGAAGGGCTCGTCGTTGTCGGCGGTGATGGGTCCATTCAGGGCGCAGAGAAATTGACGAAATTGGGCATTCCTACCGTTACTTTACCAGGCACCATCGATAACGATATGCATGGCACCGACGAAACCATTGGTCATGATACGGCAGTGAATGTGGTGGTCAGTGCAGTGAGCCGTATTCGAGACAGTGCGTCCGCTCACGAACGGGCGGCCATCGTAGAAGTGATGGGCCGTTTTGCGGGACATATCGCCCTTGATGCCGGTCTCGCTTGCGGGGCGGAATACATTCTGGTACCAGAAGTTCCCTTCAGCCGGGAGAAATTGGCGCGCAGCCTCATGGGACAAATGAAAGCGGGACGGACGAATAGTATCATCATTTGCGCCGAAGGGGCAGACCACGGTCACGCCCTGGGGGACTGGCTCAAAGAACGGACGGGCATCGATATTTGCAACACCAACCTGGGCTTCATCCAAAGAGGCGGCCAGCCCACCGCACGAGATTGCCAGCTGGGATCCATTCTGGGCGCAGCTGGCGTGAAAGCCCTCCTCGATGGAGAAACGGGGGCTCTCGTAGGCATGCAGCACGGCAAGGTCCGTGTGATTTCTTACGAAGAAGCGAAGAAAGAAAAAGAACCGTTCCAGAGAAGTCTCTACGACCTGGCAACCATGCTGGGAGCGGCACAGGTGGATGGGACCATTGAGGAAAGCGGACTGTAAAGATAGTTAGCAGTTAGCAGTAGGCAGTTAGCAGTAGGCAGTTAGCAGTAAATCATATTGGGGATAGAATAACATTGGTATTCATACCGCTAGAGCAGCCCCCTCTGCCTACGGCATCTCCCCCAATGGGGGCGATAAATAATGTGTAAACTTACTTAGGTAGCGGCGCACAGGTTATAAAGCGCCGCTCTTTTTTATTATAAAAGGGATTAGGGGATGATGGCGGAATGGTCTATAGCGTCTTGGCTCCCCTGTCGGGGGAGCTGCCGAAGGCAGAGGGTGCAGCTATAGCGGTATAAAATGCTAATGTACGATAAATGGACACCGAGATACTTGTTTATTGGGAAGAGCAGACATTACCAAGCCCAGTTGTCATAACATTGGTGAGGTGTGCCGCTAGAGCAGCCCCCTCTTTAATTCTCCCCCGGCGGAGGAGACGAGAGGCTAGTGCTGCATTCGCATTGCATGCATGTTTCACGTGAAACATAGGAGCTTAACTGTAGGTAGCTTTTCCGCCAACTGCCTACTGCCAACTGCCTACTGCGAACTGCCAACTTGTCCAACAAATCTTGACAATCCCTATCTCCACGTTTAGCATACAGATAGATACTAGCGTGAACATCTCATTCGAGTAACCTGAGAACCTTGAGAACCCTTAGAACCCTGAGAAACTTTTAATTAGGAGGAATCACATGACCATATATAAAAATAAAACATCCCTATTTCTAATGAGCCTATTTCTTGGCATCGCCCTATTTCTATCTGGCTGCGGGAAGGAAACGAAGAACATCGACTGCACGCCGGACACGGGCGAAAAAGTAGAGGCTACATTGCAACTGGGGGACGATTTCGACATGAAATACACCTCCGGCGTGCTCATGGTGTACCAGAAACAGAAGCTCATGATGCAAATCGCCTTCATCGACGAAGACCAGCGGCAGAAACATTTAGATCGAGTGAAAAATACCAATATGAGCCAAGTCTGGCAAGAAGAGGGAAAAACGATTTCTTACCAAATGGCGAGCAATCAGGGCTTGGTGAATTATTTCATTTTTCCTGTAGGAGAGAAAACCTACGCCTATGCGGCCACGTACTTGCCGAAAGACGCGGCGGAAGGTGTGATGAAACGGGTGGAGTTGAAGAAAGAATAATTAGGAGTTAGGAGTTAGGAGTGAAGGAAGGGGCGCACAAATTATAAAGCGCCCCAATACCCCCTTTTTAATAGTTTCACGTGAAACATTTGCTGTAAAGGTTATTATTCTGTCACGTACTTATTTCTCTCATAGAATAATAACGGCAAGGAACAGGGTTAAAAAGGTTATTCAGGGTTATGAGAAAAACGTCATTCCCATAACCTTTTATACCCCTTTTAACCTTGTTACTTATGGTAAAAAGAATATTTTGCAGAAGAAATTAGCAGAATTATAACCTTTATAAAAAGGGGTATTGGGGCCTATATGAATTGTGGGCCCCTTCCACCACTCCTCACTCCTAATTCCTCACTCCTCACTAAAAAAGGAGCGGTATATGTCAAAAATCTTAGTCAGCGCCTGCCTCTTTGGCAGAAATTGCAAATACAGCGGTGGCAATAACCGAAACGAAGCGGTCATTGCTTATCTCAAAGACAAAGAATATATCCCGGTCTGTCCCGAAGTGGAAGCGGGCATGCCCGTGCCTCGTCCACCGGTAGAAATACGGGATGGAAAAGTCGTTTCCATCGAAGGAAAAGATTTGGATGCCGTCTATCGACATGGCGTGCAAAAGGTGATGGATCGGATTTCCAAAGAAGAAATTTCTTTCGCTATCCTCAAAGCGAAAAGCCCCACTTGCGGTGTCCATGAAATTTATGATGGTACGTTTACAGGAAAGAAAATTAAAGGGCAGGGGATTTTAGCGGAGGCGTTGGTGAAAGCGGGGGTCGAGGTTTGCGATGAGAACGACATTGAAAAACAGTGCGTAGTGCGTAATGCGTAGTGGAGGAAGTTGTGCCATTATGGTTTGAATAGCATTTGTATTCATGTCGCTAGTGCAGCCCCCTCTGCCTACGGCATCTCCCCCAATGGGGGCGATAAATAAGGTGTAAACTTATTTACGCATCAATTCATAAAGCGGCCCAATACCCCTTTTATAATAACTCTGATATAAACCTTGACATCTATGTAGGCAAATCATATAATGTGTAAAAATGACCAAGGGTCAATAACTATATGGCGTATACAGTGAGTAGTTAGCATAGTGGAATGTTTTTTATAAAAAGCATTGGGGCGCTATATAATTTGATGCGCCCCGTCCATCATTACGCACTACGCACTTCGCATTATTATCAAGGAGGATTCCCTATGAAAAAGAAACTGATCGCCCTCATGACCGCCGGCGTGCTGGCTATTTCCTGTATCTCTGCGTCCGCCCAGTCGGATGAATCGTTCCATCGAAGCCTCACCGTATCGGGCAGTGCCACCGTGACTGCTAAGAGCGACACTGCCACCATTCATCTGTCGGTGGAAACCAGTTCGCCCAACGTGAAAGCGGCGGTGCGGGAAAATGCAAATACCATGACCGCTGTACGAAATGCGGTGATTTCTGCTGGCGCCGATGCATCGAAGATTGAAACCCAGAATTATCAAGTCTATCCCCAGAACACCTATGACGATAAAGGGCGGGTGAAAAATAAGACTTACAACTGCACCAATTCCATGAACGTGGTGGTGTCCCGTCTGGACAAAACCGGCGAAGTGATGGATGCGGCGGTACAAGCCGGCGCAAACCGGATCGATTCGGTGGATTTCTCTGTTTCTAATACCCAGGTCTATAAAGACCAAGCCCTCCGCGAAGCTACAGCAGATGCGTTGCGGAAAGCGAACATCATGGCCGCTGCGTTGGGCAGAAATGTGATCAATGTGATTTCTGTCAGCGAAGATAGCAACAATGTGGTTCCCTATCGCATGATGAAAGTGAACCTAGCCGCCGCCAGAAGCAACGACGAAGGTGCCCCGACGCCGCTCGCCCCAGGGGATGCGAAGATGGAAAGTCATGTGACGGTGGTGTTTGAGATTGGATAAGTGAGAAGGTTCTGGGACACTTTTTGTGTACTGCGGCTTTTGTGATTTATTTCGCTGTCAAAGGGTTCTGGTCGAGCGTAGATGGGTAGAGACGAATATCACGAAGACTGCTGTGTAAAGGTTCTGGTAGCAAGATTTGGCTAACATCATGTTTCACGTGAAACATGATGTTAGCGGAAACATTTCTAGCGTCAACCCTCTTCCTTTGGAAGGGGGGCAGGGGGGATAGCTCGCACTGGCGGTATGAAATATAGAGAAACTATCAGTGAAGGCGTCTTGCACGAACGGCTATTCTCACAACCCTTCTTCCTCGGCCTATCCCCGGCTCGCGATGCTCGCCTGCCCCTTCCTAAGGAAGGGGCTCTTTTACATTTCACGTGAAACATTTATGAAAAGGTTCTTGTCGTAAAATAGAACCCTAGCACAGCGGTGTGAATATAAAAAGGCACAAATGGAAAACGGCATTCCAGAACCCTAATATAGCGGAGTGAAAAGCAAAAGTCACAAACCATAAACGGTGTCCTAGAACCTTAGTATAGCGGGGTGGAATACCAAAAGTCGCAAATCAAAAATGGCGTTCCAGAACCTTATGACAGCGGAATAAATACCAAAAGCAGCAAAACGAAAGCGGTACCCCAGAACCCTATATCCACACAAAAACGGCACTCCCAACGAGTGCCGTTTTCTGCTGCAACATTATTTCTTCATACAAATATCATCCAGTGCCCGTTTCGGTACACAATAATCCTTCTTTTCATCCAGGAAATACTTGATCGCCCCATCTTCGGGAACATCGACGATGTGGCTTTGGCAACCCGGATAGCCGAGAGCGATGAGGAGGCGGGGATTCCATGTTTCTGGCAGTTCTAGGAGTTCCTTCATCTTCGGAAATTCTACAGCCCCTAGCATAGCGGAACCGATGCCGTGAGCGTAAGCGTTGAGGGTAATGGTGCGGGCTGCGATGCCTACGTCGATGTCATCCCAAGGATTTCCTCGGCCTTCTTTGCAAATGAGGACGAAAGCGGTGGGCTGTTCGTTCTTCTTCGGCGTGCCCAGTTCCGGCGGCAGCGCTCCGGCCCAATGAATCATGGGCTGCATAGCGGCAACGAGGTCTTTATTTTTCACTAAAACAAAACGAAGCACCTGGGCGTTCATGGCGCTATTGGTGATGCGCACATTGTCCATGAGTTCGTCTAACAGTTCTGTCGGAATCGGTTCTTGTGTGAAGCGACGATACGTGCGGCAACCTGTACATAAGGTGTTGAAATCCATAAGTGTCAGTTCTCCTTTGTGAATATTGAAAAAGTTAGGAGTGAGGAATTAGGAGTGAGGAGTGAAGGAAGGGGCACACAAAATTTGGAAGTGCCCCAATACCCCTTTTTATATAAAGTTTCACATGAAACAAAAATCGGCGAGCATATAGAAATGGGTGTTGTGCTGGATGAAGTTATCCGTATAAGAGTAATTCGATGCGCTCGCCGGCCTTCACTCCTCACTCCTCACTCAAGATAATAGTTTCTCGTGAAACCTTTCTCTAGCGGGCTAGTCATTTTTATTGTCCCACAACATCTGATTATACTTCTGCTGATAATGCTCCGCCTTTTTCTTCTCCATCCAGAAATCTCGATCAGTGCAGATGGCGAGCATTTCATCCACCATTTCCTCTGCGCTGCCAGGGGTGACGTGGGAGAGATAACTCACCATGCGGCTCATGGTATTTTCTGTTCCCAACTGGGCGGCCATGAGCATGCCTAGCTCGGCGGGAAATCCTTTTTCCACGGTGAGGCGGATGAGTCCTTCTTTTAGTTGTTCTACTTTTGTCATTGTTCCTCCTGTGATTCTATCTTATGCTAGTAGAAATGATTTGGCAAGAGAAATAGTTAGCAGTAGGCAGTTAGCTGTCATTGTGAACTGCCTACGAAAATGTTTCACGTGAAACATTTTAAATTGATAAGGTTACTTTTTGTGCTATGATAGGGATAAATAAAATTAGGAGGGATTCCCATGAGCTTACCAAAATATGATGAATATCAGAAACCAATTCTTGAGTTTTTGGGTAAAAATAAGAAAGCCAGTCTTAAGGGAATTCGTAAAGCTGTACGTCAAGAATTAAATTTATCAATGGATGATGTGCAACAGTTATTGCCAGGACGGAAAATTACTGTCTATTCTAATCGTATTAGTTGGGCATGCGTATATTTAAATGTAGCAGGATTTATTGAAAGAGTGGTTCGTGGCACATATGCAATTACTGAAGCGGGAGAAAAAGTATTAAGCGAAAGTCCTTCTGCTATTAATGATATGGTAATGGCTAACTATAGAAAAAATATGGCAAAAGAAAAGTCAGGAGCTACGGTTACAGTAGTAGAGGAAGCCAAAAAAGACGAAATGGCTGAGACACCAGATGATGTATTTGAACGTGCCTACACAGATATCAATGCTCGATTAGAAGGGGAGCTATTAGAAGAAGTGATGCAGTTGTCAGATATCGCTTTTGAGCAAATGGTTCTTGATTTAATGGCTAAAATGGGATATGGACAGTTTAAAGATTCAGCCAAGACTACTCCTAAATCTCATGATGGTGGTATTGATGGTGTCATCATGGAAGATAAATTGGGATTTAATTTGATATATGTACAAGCAAAGCATTGGGGAAAAGATCATTCAGTAGGTAGGAAAGAAGTACAGTCCTTTGCTGGAGCTATTGCAGGCAAAGAAGGACACGGGCTCTTTGTTACTACATCTAGCTTTACAAGAGAAGCAAAAGAGTATGCTGAAAGGCAACATATTATTTTGATTGATGGAGAAAAATTAGCAGAATACATGAATGAATACAATTTTGGATGTAGCGTCAGAAAGTCGTATGAAATAAAAGAAATAGATTCAGATATATTTGATGACTATAAGGACGAGGAAGAATAAAAATTTTGCGGCGCTTCCAAATTTTGTGCGCCGACACCACCACTCCTCACTCCTCATTCCTAACTCCTCACTTTAGACTTTAGTACGTGGGAAAGGAGACACTATGGAAGACGTGAAGGATCTGCTCAGTCGTTTAAAAAACCAAATCGACGGCAGCAGTATGGACGATGCGGAGCTGAACCGACAGCTCAATGCCATTTATAGTATCTATGCCAGCGCCCTGGGGCCGGAGCAAATCATTGTGCAAGCCAGCCAATACAATGCGGTGAAATACATGCACGACGAAAATCCCCGGATTCGGCTCATCGGCATGGAACGGCTCATTTTGGAAAGTCGGGATTACAACCGGCAGCCCACGGATGAAGAAATTCCTGCCATTTTGGACAAATTGGAAGATAAGCTGGCAGAAATATTGGCCCGGCAAGCCGTTGAACGGCAACTGGAACAGAAAATTGCGGACCGGTTGGAAGAGCGACACGAAGAATATGTGGATGAAATTCGGAAAGAAATCATCGACGAAGAAGTGGGGACCGTAGAAACCGCACAGAACAAGCACAAAATGGAAAAACTGGAAGCCATGGATAAAGTGCAACTCACCGCGTCGGTGATGCAAGTGGTGCGGCCCCAAAAGTTATCGGACATCATCGGCGAAGACCGGGCGGTGAAAGCCTTGGCGTCTCGTATTTCCTCCCCCTATCCCCAGCACATTCTCCTCTACGGGCCACCGGGCGTCGGAAAAACCACGGCGGCTCGGCTCGTATTGGAAGAAGCGAAACAACTCTCCTACACCGCTTTTGAAAAAGATGCGCCTTTTGTAGAATGCGACGGTACCACGCTGCGTTGGGATAACCACGACATGACCAATCCTCTCATCGGCTCGGTGCACGACCCCATTTACCAAGGCGCCCAAAAAGAACTGGCCGATGAAGGCATTCCCGAACCGAAACCGGGTCTCGTTACTGACGCCCACGGCGGGATTCTATTCATTGATGAAATTGGCGAACTGGATCCCATGATGCTGAATAAACTTCTCAAAGTCCTAGAAGACAAGCGGGTCCATTTCGAGTCCGCCTACTACGATGAAGAAAATCCCCAAGTGCCCGCCTACATTCGGAAACTTTTCCAAGACGGTGCCCCCGCTGATTTCATTCTCATCGGTGCCACCACCAGAAGCCCAGAAGAAATCAACCCCGCCATTCGTTCCCGTTGCGCGGAAATATTCTTCGATCCGCTGCAACCGTTTCACGTGAAACAAATCGTGGAAAATGCGGCGAAGAAACTTCACGTCACCTTGGACGAAGGAGTGGCGGAAAAAATCAGCGAATACACCATGGAAGGCAGAAAAGCGGTGAACCTTCTAGCTGATGCTTACAGTCTCTCGGTCTACGAAACAGGACAGATCGCGCACATCCATATTTCCAAAGACCTCATGGAACAAACCGCCCGCGCCAGCCGCCTCTCCCCCTGGGTGAAAAAAGAAGCCTCCAGCACGCCGAAAGTGGGTCACATCTACGGCCTCGGCGTGTCCGGCTACTGGGGTAGTACCATCGAAATCGAAGTGGCCGCCTTCCCGGCCATGGAAAAAGGGAAAGGCACTCTCCACTTCAACGAAACCGCTGGCTCCATGGCGAAAGACTCCGTCGCCACCGCCGCCGCCGTGGTGCGAGGCCTCACAGATAAACGGCTCTCTGACTACGACCTGCACATCAATATCATAGGCGGAGGAAATATAGACGGCCCCTCCGCCGGCTGCGCCATCACCTGCGCCATTCTCTCCGCTATAGAAAACATTCCTCTCCGCCAAGACTACGCGGTAACAGGAGAAATCTCCCTCTCCGGCGAAGTGAAACCGGTGGGCGGTATCCAAGAAAAAGCCTTCGGCGCTCGGCAAGCGGGAATGAAAGGAATTATATTGCCGAAAGAAAATAGAGGCGATCTGGGCGGATCTGATGTGGGACTTCGTGTGGAGGCAGTGGAGAATATACGGGAAATTCTCCAAATAATGAGCAATGAGTAAGGAGTAATGAGTAATTGTGGAAGGGGCGCATCAAATTATATAGCGCCCCGATACTTTTTTAGTTAGCAGTTAGCAGTAGGCAGTTGGCAGAAACTGCGAACCGCTAACTGCCTGCTGCCAACTTTTATAGTTTCACGTGAAACATGCTTCTAGCGGTGACAACCCTAGCGGGTGGCCCCTTGGAGAAGGGGCGGCAAAGCCGGGGATAGAATGCCTCGAAGAGGCATAATTGGTAGTAGCGGTATATGAAATATTGAGATCGAAGATGGTAAAAGGGACTTATTATGGATGAAGAGATGAAAAAGAAATTGGCACAAATACCACCGGAAATGTTAGAAGAAATGGAAGACGAATATGTATCTGAACTGGCAGCAGAACGATTAGAACATGCTGATTTGGGTCATTGTTTTTCACGTGAAGAAGTATGTAAAGAATTTGGCATCACCGAAGAGGACATTGCTAATGTAGGTGATGTAGAAATTGAATAATGTTATGTTTCACGTGAAACGTATAAGTAGGCAGTTGGCAGAAACTGCAAACCGCTAACTGCCTACTGCCAACTTACAAAGTTTCCCGTGAAACAAAAATAAAAAAGGGGTATTGGGGCGCTCTATCATTCTGTTGCGCCCCTTCCACCATTCCTCACTCCTGATTCCTCACTCCTCACTATTTCCCAATCCCTAATCCCTAGCTACCAGTCACCAGTCACCAGTCCCTAGTCACCAGTCACAAAAAACTCTTGACTTCCCTCTATCATAACCATATAATATGAACTATGTTATATAAGCATGGATGAAGACGTTTCACGTGAAACCTATTTCAAGAGAGCTATCCGTTGGTGGAAGGGTAGCAATAGGTACGTGGATGGATCACTTCGGAGCTTTCAGGGAAGAAAAGCCCTGACGGGACATCGTTAACTGTGCCGAGTGGCCGCAAGGTCATGAGGGTGGTACCACGGGAAACTTTCTCGCCCCTTATCGGGCGGGATTTTTTTATTTGCTGAAATTTGGTAGCTGGTGACTGGTGACTAGTGACTAGGAAGAACATAGTCCAGTCACTAGTCACCAGTCTACCAGTCACGGATACCAACCGTTTTTATTGCTAGTGATACACTAACGTTATATATTCATCACATTAGGAGGAAACACAATGGATTACAGCAAAACTTTGCATTTGCCCCAGACCGATTTTCCGATGCGTGGCAATTTGCCGAAGAAGGAACCGGGATTTGTAGAATTCTGGCAGAAAAATCATTTGTATGAAAAGAGAATCGAAAAGAGAAAGAAAGAAGGCGCTCCGACTTTCGTTCTCCATGATGGACCGCCTTATGCCAACGGCAAGATTCACATCGGTCATGCACTGAATAAAACTCTGAAAGACATCATCGTCAGATACCATCACATGGCTGGCAATGAATCTATTTATGTACCAGGCTGGGATACTCACGGCCTGCCGATTGAATACGCTGTTCTGAAAGATTCCGGCGAAGACCGGGCGAACATGACGCCACTGGAACTCAGAAGAAAATGCCTGGCTTATGCAAAGAAATGGATTGAAATCCAGAAGGAAGACTTTATCCGCATGGGCGTTGTTGGTGATTTTGCACATCGCTATGTGACCTTTGATCCCCATCTGGAAGCCAAGGAACTGGAAGTTTTCGGTGAAATGGCGAACAAGGGCTATATTTACAAAGGCAAAAAAGCGGTTTACTGGTGCACCCATTGCGAAACCGCTTTGGCGGAAGCAGAAATTGAATACAAGGACAGAAAATCTCCGTCTATTTATGTGAAATATCCGATGATTGATGTTCACGGTCTGGAACCGGAAGGCGTGGACAAGAGCAAAGTTTTTGCTGTCATTTGGACCACCACCCCTTGGACCATCCCGGCTTCTTGCTACATCAGCGTGAACCCGAAATTTACCTATGTATGGGTTCACAACAAGGCTGCTGATGAATATTACTTGATGAATAAGGAACTGGCTCCGGCGGCTCTGGCTGATTGCAAAGTGGAAGATTATGAATTTGTGGGTCGCGAAATGCTGGGCAGCGAATTTGACCTGGCTACGTTCCAGCATCCTCTCGCTGTATACAATAGAACCATTTACGTCCTTGAAGGCAATCATGTCACTCTCGACGCTGGTACTGGCTGCGTTCATACTGCTCCAGGACACGGCGTGGATGACTTTGAAGTGTACAAATCTTATGAAAATGCAGGCAAACTGAAACAGCCGATCGTTTGCCCCGTTGATGAAAAGGGTCGTATGACTGCGGAAGCAGGAGAATTCCTCCAGGGGAAGACCATTTGGGAAGCCGAAGGTCCGGTGATTTCCGCACTGGCTCATGAAAATCATTTGCTCGGCAAGAAATCTCTGCACCATCAGTACGCTCATTGCTGGCGTTGTAAAGAACCAGTTATTTACAGAGCGACGGACCAGTGGTTCGCTTCCATCAATGATTTCAGAGACAAGGCTTTGAAAGCTGTGGATGATACCCGCTTCATCCCGTCCTGGGGCCATGACCGTCTGTACAACATGATTCGCGACCGCCAGGATTGGTGTATTTCCCGTCAGCGTTCCTGGGGCGTGCCGATTCCAGCTTTCTATTGTGATGATTGCGGAAAATGGATTATCACTCCAGAAACCATGAAGAAAGTGGAAGATATCGTAGAAAAAGAAGGCACCGATGCTTGGTGGGCTCATTCCGCAGAAGAACTGCTGCCGGAAGGTTTCAAATGTCCACACTGCGGCGGCACCCATTTCCATAAAGAAAAAGATATCATGGACGTATGGTTCGACTCTGGTTCCACGTGGAACGGCGTGTTGAAACAGCCACAGGAAGAATCCTGGAAAGACATGAACTATCCATGCGACCTCTATCTGGAAGGCTCTGACCAGCACCGTGGCTGGTTCCATTCTTCCCTGCTGACTTCTGTGGCAGTCAATGGTCATGCTCCATACAAAGCTGTCCTGACCCACGGCTTCACCATGGATGGCGAAGGCAGAAAGATGTCCAAATCCGTAGGCAACGTGGTGGCTCCGCAGGACGTGATTAACAAATACGGTGCTGACGTGATGCGTCTCTGGATTTCTTCTGTGGACTACCAGGGCGACGTTCGACTCTCTGATAAGATCATCAAATCCATGAGCGATGTATATAGAAAGATTAGAAATACCTTCCGCTACCTCCTGGGCAACCTGTCCGACTTCGATCCGAAGAAAGATGCTGTTTCCTATGAAAATATGGAAGAACTGGATCGCTGGGCTCTGCTCCGCATGGAACAGGTGAAGGAAACCGTCCTCAAGGCGTACGATGATTATGAATTCCACGTCATGTATCATGCGGTTCATAACTTCTGCACCGTAGACCTCTCCGCAATTTACCTGGATATTCTGAAAGACCGCCTCTACACCGAAAAAGCTGATTCTAAGCTGAGAAGAAGCGCACAGACCGCCATGTACGAAATCCTCACCACTTTGGTTCGTCTGGTGGCTCCGGTTCTCTGCTTCACTGCTGAAGAAGTTTGGCAGGCTCTTCCGAACAAGGAAGAAAGAGAATGGTCCGTTCATATGGCTGATATGCCGAAGGTCAATGAAAAGTACCTGGACAAAGCGCTGGATGAAAAATGGAAGAAACGCCTCGCTATCCGTACCGTGGCTATGAAGGCTCTCGAAGAAGCGCGTCAGGCCAAAGTCATCGGCCATCCGCTGGATGCAGAAGTCACCGTTTACGCTGACGGCGAAGCCTACGACACGGTGAAAGCCATGGAAAAAGAACTAGCAGATTTCCTGCTCGTTTCCCAGGCACACGTGGTCGAAGGCACCGCTTCCGCTCCAGAAAAAGCTGCCACCAATGAAGAAGGCACCGTCAAAGCTAGCGTGGCTGTTTGCACACTGGAAAAATGCGAACGCTGCTGGAAACGTTCCGCTGATGTAGACGCCGATCCGAAACATCCACATGTCTGCGCTAGATGTGCGCATGTGCTGGAAGAAGAAGGGGAATAATGTGACTGGTGACTAGTGACTGGTAGCTAGGGATTAGGGATTAGGTTATTGTTCTGCCTTGTCCGATTTTCTAACATAGTGGCTGGCTCGCTTGGCACAGGGTTATAAAGGTTATAAAAGGTTATGGGATTTGGATAGTCTCATGATCTTTTATAACCTTTTTTGTTTGTTTCACGTGAAACATTGTCTCGTAGTGGCTTTTGCGGTATGATGGTGGGTGACTGGTGACTGGTGACTGGTGACTGGTGACTGGTGACTGGTGACTGGGATTTCTAGGGATTAGTAGCTAGGACCTAGGGATTAGGAATGTTTCATGGGAAACATATCTCTAGCGAAATCAAAAATAGCGGAAACCCTCTTCCTCTGGAAGGGGGGCAGGGGGGATAGCTCGCATTAGCGGCATAAATAACATATGGTACCTAATGGTGTAGGCGTCCAGCTATAGCGTTTTAATAGTGGCTGCCCGATAATTTATACGCCCGATTTTTACTGAATATATGCAGTAAAAATTTTGGTATTCAAGTGCAAAGAAATACGGGCTATTGTGCAGATTCCTGTGCACTCACTGTTGTTAGTTGTTTGTTGTCGGTTGTTTGATCCCAACAACAAACAACTAACAACCAGCAACAATCACCATTCCGATTTCTTTCTATTGAAAAAACGAATTAACAAGCACTCACTAAATAGTTTAAGATTTGATAGCCATGTTTCACGTGAAACGTGGCTATTGCGGACACGGGGCCTAATCCCTAATCCCTAGCTACTAGTCACCAGTCACTAGTCACTAGTCACTAGTCACCAAAAAGATATTGCAAAAGAAGGAAAACATCATGAAATACATCGACTTACACTGCGACACCATCACAGAACTTGCTCTTCATCCGGAGCGAGGAAATTTAGCGAAGAATAATTGCGAAATCGATATTTCCAAACTTCAAAAAGGAAATTGTTTCATCCAGGACTTTGCCATCTGGTATGACCAGAAGAACACAGAAAAGCCCTGGGACTATTTCCAAAAGCTATTGGCGGTGTACCAAAGAGAAATCACTGCGAATAAAGAGGCGATGCACCCCATTTTACAAGCCTCCGACATCGACGCATGCGAAAAAGAAGGAAAAATCGGCACCATGCTTTCTATCGAAGGCGGGGAAGTCATCGAGGGCAGTTTGGAAAAATTGCGAGAGGCCTATGACGCCGGTGTGCGGCTCATCACGCTGACTTGGAATTATCCCAATGAACTGGCTTTTCCAAACGGCATGGAAGAAGCGGACCAGGGCATTACCGAAAGAGGCTGGGAAGTGATCGAAGCTATGAACCGCATGGGTATGATTGTAGACACCAGCCATTTGAATGACATTGGCACTGAGCAAATTTTAAAAAGCCACGCCCTGCCGCCCGTGGCCTCTCATTCTGACGCCAGAGCCATCACGGTGCACCAGAGAAATTTGCCGGATTCCCTCATTCGCCTCTTCGCAGAAAAAGGTGGTCTCATTGGACTTAATTTCTCGAACCACTTCACTGGCGACAGCGAAATCACGAAAGTAGAAAACATTGTCCGCCACGCCCAACACATCCGTGACATCGGCGGCGATGACGTGCTCGCTCTAGGTACTGACTTCGATGGCATTCAACCGACGCTGGAAATTGAAGATGCATCGGAAATGGATAAACTGGCTGTAGGACTTTCTAAGCATGGATTTACGGATGATCAGATTGAGAAAATATTCTGTTTGAATGCCAAGTGGTATTTGAAGGAGTATTTGAAATAGGGAAAAGGTTATTGATTTTACTGCTTTCGATTGGAACAGTTAGTATTTATGCGGATTAGTGAAAAGGTTATTATTCTGCTAATTACGGCTGTTTCACAAATAGAAAATACCGCTACTGTCAAGGTTATAAAAGGTTATGCTTGAAACGTAATAACCCTTTATACCCCTGATGGTAGCGGTATTTTACTTTGTTCAATAATCATAAAAGTAGAATAATAACCTTTTTGGTAGTCGGTATAAATGCAAAATGGCACTATCGAAATCAGCAGAATCAATAACCTGTAATACACAGTTCATACACCACTTTGATAAAGAAGATGGTCAAGACGAACAGAATCACGGGCTTCACATTTTTTGCGCCGCCCTTAGCAAAGTAGAGGGCGCCCAGGTAGTTTCCTGCCATGCCAAAGATGCCGGCGATGATGCCTAGGGGAAATAGAACTTTGCCATTCAAAAGGAAAATGCAAAGAGCGGCGATGTTGGTGGTGGAGTTGATCACCTTGGTGACACCGTTGGCTTCCTTCATGGGGAGGTGAGCCAGTCCCATGAGAAGGAGCATGAGGAACGTGCCCGTGCCGGGACCGTAGAATCCATCGTACACGCCGAGGAAGAGGGACACAATCATACTGATGATGGCGGTTTTCTTATAAGCGAAAGGTTTCTTCTCCGAAACCAATGCATTTCTTCGTGTGAGATATAGACCGGTGACGGGAAGCACCACCAGCATGAACATCATAAAAATATGATCATCCAAGAGCAACGCCAAATTGGCACCCAGCGAAGACCCAGCGAACGCACAGGCCACGCAGGTGAGGGACAGTTTCCAAGGAATGAATCCGCTCTTGGCGTATTTGAAGGTAGCCAGCACAGTGCCCATGGTGGAACTCATTTTGTTCGTGGCGATGGCATTGTGCACGGGGAGACCGGAAATCAAATAAGCGGGAAGGGAAATCAACCCGCCACCTCCCGCAATGGCATCGACAAATCCCGCCAACATGACGAGGGGGCAAATGATAGTGTATTGAAGAAATATATCCATGGGAACGCCTTCTTAATGCAATGAGAAATTAGGAATTAGGAATGAGGAATGGTGGTGGCGGCGCACAATATTTGGAAGCGCCGCGGATTATGATATTTTGTTAGCAGTTAGCAGTTAGCAGTTAGCAGTTGGCGGTTAGTTGTACCCCCGCCACCGTCATTTCGACCGATGGGATTTGTGCTAGAAGACACTGCAGTTCTAAGCGACTATGTGAGACAGAAGTGGAGAAATCTCAGTGCATTAGCGGTATGAAATACTATGAATCACTAGGAAACTGAGAAAATACTGCCAACTGCTGACTGCAAACTGCCTACTTACCATGTTTCACGTGAAACATTTTCACTTGCGAGAAATGTTCCAGCGTCTTGGCTCCCCTGGCGGGTAATGTCATTAAGTTAAGAGAGCGGTATAAAAACTACCGTCATTTCGACCGATCATATTTGTGTCTGATGGTACAACAGCATTGAAATGATTTGTGTCCCTGAGTGGAGAAATCTCTTCAGCAGTAGCTGTAAGGGCTTAATGACAAATTTGTTTCAGGGCACTATTTCCTGTTTTTCAGCGGTCAATCCCTTTTCTGTCTCTAAGCCCTTACCGCAAGTGCTGAAGAGATTTCTCCACTCAGGGACACAAATCCATTTATAACACTTTTATCATTTCGCACAAATATGATCGGTCGAAATGACGGATAGAGATGAAATCGTTTCCTTAACTTAATAGCATTGCTCTGTCAGGGGAGCTGCGGTCGGCAGAGGGGGCTGCTCTAGCGGTATGAAAAGCAATGAATCGCTAGGGAAATGAGATAAGTACTGCCAACTGCGAACGGCCTACTGCCAACTTTTTGCAATAAGCTAATCATAACACTGAGGAACGAGGAATGACAAGAGAGAAATGTTTCACGTGAAACATGATAAGTAAGCAGTTTGCGGTTAGCAGTTGGCAGTATTTCCTAATCCCTAGGGAAACACTGATTTAATCGTTATTTGAAATGATTCTTGAATTTTTATTCAAAGCG
>CAVBRV010000046.1:0-16181 GCA_963597965.1 Paludibacteraceae bacterium
TGAATGTGTTTCTAACGAAACACTCTATCCCCCCTGCCCCCCTTCTTCAAGGGGGAACGAAACTTACCGCTTGTTTCAAAAAGTGAATTAATGACTACCCACTATTTATGATGTGATTTCGGAATTGTCATTTTTGGAGGAAGGCATGCGTATGATGGAGCGGTATCCTGGAAGTTGTCTTTCCTTAGGAGTGGCGATGGTAGGTGCTTTGTCCTGGCTTTTGGCGGGAACTTGGTGGAGTATCACGCTTTTTACCGTTTTACTTCTAGGACCGGCCATAGAAGATGCACGAAATGGGTATATTTCTGATGGCTGGTCTATGCTTATTGCGGCGGCTGGGCTGGTGAACTCTTGGCAAGCGGGGCACAGCGTGGAAAGTTTCTTGTCGGCTCTTTGTATATTGATGGTATACGGCGCACTCTATTTGATCAAACGAGAGGCGGCGGGGATGGGAGATGTGCTGCTTTCCGCGGCTTGCGCCTTATGGTTGACACCGGTATTTGTCTTTCTATTTCTATGGCTGGCTTCCGTGCTGGCTTTGGTTGGCTACGGAGTTTTATTTCTTTGGGAAAGAAATGAGAAACGGAAGGGCATCCGGTTTGCGCCTTTCCTGGCACTGGGAGGGGTGATCGCCTATGGATTGCAGGAAATGGTGGGTCCCGCGCTCTTCTCATCGCTCTGGCTTTTTGCTGGCTGAAGCGCTGGTGGTGCTGTTGCTCTTGTCCCTCTCCATGGGACTCATCGTGCCCAAGTTATGGGATTGGCAGCAGGAACGACAACTGGATTTGGCGGCGGAAGAAGTGGCTGCGGCCATTCGGGAAACCGAAGTTATTGCCAAAAGTTATACCGACCGATATGGAAATATCACGAACAAGGTGAATTTTTATTGCGGCCCGGGGAGCGACGGGGTGGTTTCTTACTATGCCAAGCGAGGAACCTATCGCATCAGTCCCAAAGGAAAATTACCGAAAAATATTACTACCCACGTAGTCCTGGACCTGACGTTTCGCAAAGACGGATACACAGGAAATAGTACGAAATATACCCAAACCCTGCAGACCGTGGATGGTCGGCATCGAAGGCTTATCACCGTGGCGGCCTATACGGGACGAGTACGTATTGAAAAGCAGTGATCTTTTAAGGGTGACTGGTGACTAGGGAAAGGTATTGGTGATTGTTGTTGGTTGTTAGTTGTCTGGAACCTAACAACCAACAACAAACAACAGTGGAGAAAAAAGGAGGATAATATATGCCAGAGACAGAAAACACACAAATTAAGAAAGAAGACTGGAAACAGAGAGACAAGAGCAAGTGGAATAAAAAGAAACCCGATACAGATACGATGATTGTGACCCGGATTCCGCCGCAGAATATTGATGCGGAGAAATCGGTGCTGGGTGCCATGCTACTGGATAAAGAGGCTATTCTGACGGCGGAAGATAAACTCACGGCGGCGGATTTCTATCGAGAAGCCAATTCTATCGTGTTTCAAGCCATTCTGAATTTGTCTCACCGAGGAGAACCGGCGGATATTTTGACGGTCACTGAAGAATTAAAACGCATGGGGCGGCTCGATGATGTGGGTGGCGTGCTCTATGTGAATGAACTTCCTGCCAATGTGGTGACCACGAAGGCGGTGGATCGGCATGCGGACATTGTGGCAGATAAGGCGAAACTTCGTCGTCTCATCGATGCCGCCGGCGTCATCACCGATGAAGCTTACTCGGAACGAGATGATGTGCAGGACATCACGGACAATGCGGAAAAAACCATCCTGGCTGTGACTCGCGATGAACGGCGTTCAGATTTCACTTCCATCGGCGAAGCGGTGCAGAGCGAATTGGAAGAAATCACCCGGAAATTTAAAAATAAAGAATCCATCACTGGGCTGGCGAGCGGATTCCCTTCTCTCGATGCCTTGACCAGCGGGTTTCAGAAAGGGGATTTCATCATCGTAGCAGCCCGTCCGTCCATGGGTAAAACGGCCTTCGTGCTGAATATCGCAAAAAATATGAGTATTTCCTCTGCCCATAAACACGTGGCCTTCTTTTCCTTGGAAATGTCTCGGGAACAGTTGGTGCAGCGTTTGCTTTGCTCCACCGCTTTGGTGGACAGCTCGAAACTTCGTACCGGTCGTATTTCCACCCAAAAAGAATGGGATCAGCTCGCCAATGCGGCTAGCGTGCTCATGGATGCGCCCCTTTTCATCGACGATACCCCAGGGGTTTCGGTGTCAGAAATTCGTTCCAAGTGTCGCCGCTTGAAAGCCGAGCAGGGTCTGGACATCATCATGATCGACTACCTCCAGCTCATGCAAGCGAAAAATACGGCCCGTAGCCAAGACAATCGGCAACAGGAAATTTCCGAAATTTCTCGTTCTTTGAAGAGTCTCGCCCGTGAACTGAATGTGCCAGTCATCGCCCTGTCCCAGCTCTCCCGAAGCGTAGAAGCCCGTCAAGACCACCGGCCTTTCCTCTCGGACCTTCGTGAATCGGGCTCCCTGGAACAGGATGCGGACATGGTCAGCTTCCTCTTCCGCCCGGCTTACTATGACCGCGAAATCGAAGATGATGATCCAAGAAAGAATGAAACCGAAATCATTTTGGCAAAGAACCGTAATGGTCCAGTAGACACGGTCAAACTCCACTTCGCAGGTCAGTTCACCCTCTTCTACGAAATCACCAACCAGGAACCACCGCCGGATATGGCATAATGAGTGCGTAATGCGAAGTGCGTAGTGCGTAATGAAGGTGGCGGCGCAGCATATTTGGAAGCGCCGCAGTATAATGGTTTGGTGACTGGTGACTGGTGACTGGTGACTGGTGACTGGTGACTGGTGACTGGGATTAGTGGCTAGGGATTAGGGATTAGGAAATAGGCGGTGATAACCGAAACCGTCATTTCGACCGATGGGATTTGTGCTTAGTGCCACTGCAGGGCAGTTCGGTACTATGTTAGACAGAAGTGGAGAAATCTCAACGTCCTAGCGGTTAGATTCGTAACTGTTAGTTGAAGTCTTGAAGATTTAACAACAATGCATTAAAGGAGATCATATTATGGATTTGTTTGGAAATGAAGACCCTGAAGAGTATGTTGCTCGACGGCAGCAGGAGATGATGGAAAAACAGCATACCAAAGATGTTGCTTCTTTTGCGAATCATGACGAACTGAAACAGGCCATTACTTCTTGCGAGCGTTGCCGGCTTCGGCGGGAGGGCGGTTTGGGACCGGTGCTTTCTACAGGGCCTTCTGATTCTCCTTTGATGATTGTAGGCGAGGGGCCTGGGGGCGTCGAGGATGATTACGGCGGGCCGCTGATTGGACCGTCGGGACAGCTCTTGGATAAGGCATTGGCTTCGGTGGGAATCACTCGTGACCATGTGTATGTGACGAATATCGTGAAATGTCGGCCTCGTGGGAATCGGACGCCCACCATGGAAGAGGGGCGTTTCTGTGGTTCTATTTGGCTGGCTCAGGAAATACAGCTGGTGCAACCGAAGGTCATTATTGGATTGGGCAAAGTGGCACTTCGTTTCTTTCTGGGACGAGAAGCAGGAATTATTCGCTCACGGGGACACTGGATCGATTATCACGGGATTCCTGTGATGCCCACATTTCATCCCGCTTACCTTCTGCGTCAAACCGGTCGCGGCCTGGTGGATGCGAAGTGGCAGGTCTATTATGATTTGAAGGCCGCCAAAGAACGAGCTGAAGCCGCTTGCCCCGATTGGGTATGGAAAAGCGAAACGCCGCCGAATTTGCTGGAAATGCTGGCGGGAGAAAGAGCCAAACGGCATGCGGCGAGATCTATGTAGTGGCTGAGGGAAAGGGTTATTATTTTGCTGAGCTCGCTTGTGTCAGTTGGTATGGAAATGCTTATTAAAGCAATGTCATTAGGTTAAGAATTTGAGTCAGTAGGTATGCTAACGCTTACGATTACAGGTTGCTCAAGGTTCTCAGGGGTCTAAGGTTGCTCAGGTTTCTCGAATGTGCCAATAGCCGCTGGCGTCATTAGCTCATTCGAGAAACGTGAGAGACCTGAGCATCCTGAGAAACCTGAGTAACCTTTACATCAGCAGAAATCATCGCATATTTGACTTAACTTAATGGAATTGCTTATCAAAGGGTTATTATTCTACTGATTTCTTCTGTGACAAAATGCAAAATACCGCTATCATCAGGGTTATAAAAGGTTATTTCATGATATGTCATAACCCTTTATAACCTTGATGATGGCGGTATTTTTTATTTGTTAGGTTAGGGAAGTCAGTAGAATTATAACCTTTTGAAAAAACTTTACAGAATAGTTGCCACAAGCGGAATTATCGAATATACCCCTTCCTCATAACGTGATATAATGAATGAAATATCTTCTGGAAGAAGGAGGGCAATATGTTACGTAAAATCATCATGGCTTTGACTTTGGGGGCGGCAGTTGTTATGGCTGGCGGGGTCGAAGCGAAAACGGCGGAGCATCCGAAAGTGCTTTTGGAACCGGGGGCGGTGAAGACGGAAGCACATGCGGCAAAGACGGAGAAAAAGAAATCCGCATTGCTAGCGGTGAAGGAAACAACCAATCAAAAGTCGGTGGACGAGAATGTGGTGAAGAAGCCTGCTTTTGAAGACAAGCGGATTGAAATCAACTTGGCGAGCAAATTGCTGACTCTCTACCAGGGGGATGTGGGGATTCGCATGTACCCCATTGCACCGGGAAAGCCCTCTTCTCCGACGCCGGTGGGACGGCGAACTGTGGTGGATATGGAAATGAATCCGACCTGGATTGATCCGGATTCGGGCGTGCAAATTCCTTCGGGCCCAGATTGTCCGCTAGGCTATCGCTGGATTGGAATTGGCGGCAATTATGGCATTCACGGCACCAATGCGGCTTATTCGATTGGTTCTTACGCATCCCATGGTTGCGTCAGAATGTATGAAGCGGATGTGGAAGATTTATTTGCCCATATCGTGAAGGGCATTCCTGTAGATATTATCTATGAACGAGTGGTGGTACAGCAAGAACCGAACCGGACTGTGGCGTACTATATTTATCCCGATGGCTACGGCCGGGAACCGCTGACGGTGGCGGATGTAAAGAAAAAACTATCACCATTCGGCGTGGCTAGCTTTGCAGATCCCGATGAAGTGCAAGCGGCCATTGCGGCATCCGATGGCAATCCTCGCTACGTGGCACGGGTCTATGATCTCTATGTGAAAGGACAGAAATTGGACGCCCGTGCTTACGAAAAGGGGGGACGTGTGTACATTCCCGTTTTGGCTGTGGCAAGAGCGGCCGGCGTGAAAGCGGAATGGTCTCCTAACTGGAAACGGATGAATACGGCCTACGGCACGGCCAATGGTATTCAAAAGGGAAGCGCTATTTATATCGACGCCGCCGATGCACCGACGCTGCTGCATTTGACGGGGGCGTTGAATGAGAAATATGAGTTTGAGATGAAATAAGATAAAAGGGTATTATTCTACTGATTTCCTATGCGGCAAATGATAGGTCATTGGCCTGTCAAAGGGTTATTTATTCTACAGATTTCTTTATTTAACATAGAAAAATACCGCTGGCATCAAGGTTATAAAAGGTTATTTCATTGGTATGTCATAACCCTTTATAACCTGATGGTAGCGGTATTTTTGTCTTGTTAAACAAATGGAATTGGCACAATAATAACCTTTTTGGATGGTGGTATTTTGCGTTGTTAGACAAATGAAATTTGTAGAATAACAACCTTATACCTAAGTATTTGTTGATTGGAGATAAGCGACAACGTCATTCTCTTTATGCTATAATGATATTGAGACATATTTTCACATAAGGAGACTGTATGATGAATACCATACTTGTTGGAATCGTTATCCTCGCCATTGCTGGATGGTTCGGATACTCTCTGTATAGAGCCTTCCGCGGAGCCACTGGAAAAGACTGTGCCAGCTGTTCTTTAGGAAATAGTTTTGATTACAAAACACATCACGTCACAAAGCCTTCTGAAATCAAGCGCAACGAATATGTCACCTCTGCGGGACATCATATCATTGTGGACGAAGAAGCTGCGAGACGAAGAAGAGAACGTATTCGGAAAATGATGGAAGGGAAATGAAATAAAATTATTCTACTATTTCCTTTCATCTAACATAACCCCAATATCATAAGTGTCAGGGTTATTATTCTACGGATTACAATTATTTGACGAAGCAAAATACCGCTACGGTCAAGGTTATAAAGGTTATTTCATTGGTATGTCATAACCTTATATAACCTGATGGTAGCGGTATTTTTTCCTGTTAGGCAGTTGTCATCTGCAGAATAATAACCCTTTGAATCACTTCTACCTACCAGAAGACGCAAAGGGATTTACCCAAATAATACATGCTTTCTCCCTATGAAGGGAATAATAGATAAGCATTGGCGGTATGGAAAGAAGATATTTATAATAAGCATAGATGAAGCGGTATTGAGGTTTGCGTTAGCTGGTATGACTTCGCTAGTGGTTACAGGTTGCTCAAGGTTCTAAGGGTTCTCAGGTTGCTCGAATGTGCCTATGAATGCTAGCGTCATTAGCTCGTTCGAGAAACCTTTAGAACCTTTTGTACACTTAGAACCTTTGTGACAGTAGAAATCATCGCATATTTTGCTTAAAATGACATTGCCCCAATACCTTTTTTATACTTTTAGATTTTATATCATCGATTTCCACGGAAAGGAGAATCGATGATATAATGTTATTATGCTACAGTAGGAGAAGTGATTGCTGAAAAGGTAGAAGATATTTAAATTTTTGCGGCGCTATATAATTTGTGCGCCGCTACCTTCATTACGCACTTTTCTTGCTTGTGGTAAAAATGAACAGATAAGCCCCATTCCATTCCTGCAGGCCTGCGCTTGCAGTCGGGGCGTTTATGTTGCTGGTTGTTGGTTGTTGTTAGAAATATCCAAACAACCAACAACCAACAACTAATACAAAGAAGGGTACAAAAATGATTGTAACAGAAGAAATAGCAAAGAAACAGGAAGCGCTAGAAATACTTTTGAAAAAGTTGGGCTCTGTGGCAGTGGCTTTTTCTGGGGGCGTGGATTCTACCTTTTTGCTCCATGAAGCCCATAAGATGCTAGGAGATAAGGCTGTGGCGGTGACGATGAAATTGAACTCTGTGCCGGCACGGGAAATTCAGGAAGCCAAGGAGTTTTGTGAATCTCGCGGCATCCAGCAGGTGATTGTGGAGCGAAATCAATTTGCAGTGCCACATTTTGCGGACAATCCGAAGGATCGCTGCTATTGGTGCAAGACCTATTTATTCTCTTCTTTGGGAGATTTAGCGAAGGAACATCATATTTCCACCATTATCGATGGCACCAATTTCAGTGATATTCACGGCTATCGTCCGGGTCTCAAAGCCCTGGCTGAATTGGGCGTGGTGAGTCCTTTGAAAGAGGCTGAGCTCACGAAGGAAGATATTCGGGCCCTGTCTGAAAAAGAAGGACTACCCACTTGGAACAAACCATCCTTTGCGTGCCTGGCAACCCGTTTCCCCTATGGCAGCCGGATTACGGAAGAAAAACTGCGGGCTGTAGAAGCGGCAGAACAATTTCTCTTTGACTTGGGATTTCCCCAGTTCCGGGTGCGTTGCCACGGGGATATTGCCCGGATTGAAGTCCTGCCGGAGCAGCTGGCGAAGTTATTGGAAAATAGAGAACAAGTGGTGTCCCGTTTCAAAGAATTGGGATTTGATTATGTGACCATGGACTTGGAAGGATTCCGGTCTGGGTCGATGGACTTGAAAAGCTATTAGGAATTAGAAATGAGGAATGAGGAATGGTGGAAGGGGCGCAACAATTTATAAAGCGCCTCAAATTTTTAAATCAAGGGATTAGGGATTAGTAGCTAGGGAGTACAGGTTTCTAAAGGTTCTCAAGGTTCTAAGGGTACTCAGGTTTCTCGAATGTGCCTATGAATGCTAGCGTCACTAGCTCGTTTGAGAAGCCTTTAGAACCTTTAGAACCTTGAGAACCCTTTGTACCCTTAGAATCTTTGTGACAGCAGAAATCATCGCATATTTCGCTATTAATAGAAGTAAAGTATGCTAAATAACTCAAACTTCTCACCTAAGAAATATCACTTTTTGTCGATGCAGTCTGACTTCAAGCTGTATTTAAATTGAAATGATAGGCCCATCGGGCATCTCCCCCGGAGGGGGGCGAGGTCCTACGGACCTATCATTCCTATTCAAAACCGCTAAAAGACTTAGATTATATCGGAATGAATCAACATTTTACGGGTGGGAAGTTTGAGTAAATAAATTTCAATAGAAAGTAGCTGGATTAGTCATTGTTGTTAGTTGTTGGTTGTCTGGATTCAAACAACTAACAACCAACAACTAACAACAGTGGGTGTGGAGTATCTATGAGTATTAAAGAAATTTTGGAAAATGTGAAATCTGGTAAAATTTCGCTAACGGAAGCGGAGACTTTAATCGGGGCGAATCCGGCGGAGCGGTCTTATGAAGAAATGGGATTTGCTAAGCTGGATACGGACCGAAAGAAGCGGTCTGGTTTCGCGGAAGTGGTCTATTGCCAGGGGAAATCGGACGAGTTTATTGGGCAGATTTTCCGGAAATTGTATGAAGTGGAAGGGGAAGTGTTTGGCACCAGGGCTTCTCCTCATCAGTATGAGATTGTGAAGGCGTTTCTGCCAGATATTTCCTATGACCCGGTGTCCCATATTTTGAAGAAGGAAAAGAAAGAGAAGGAACACATCGGTTGCGTCGCCATTTGTACCGGCGGCACGGCGGATATTTCTGTGGCCGAAGAAGCAGCGCAGACGGCGGAATATTTCGGAACCCATGTGGAGCGGGTCTATGATGTGGGGGTCAGCGGGATTCATCGCATTCTTTCCAAAGAAGATATTGTGCGCAAGGCAAATTGTGTCGTCGCTGTGGCAGGCATGGAAGGAGCCTTGGCGTCTGTCATTGGGGGGCTCGTGAAAAATCCGGTCATTGCGGTGCCTACGTCGGTGGGCTATGGCGCTAGCTTTCACGGGCTGTCGGCGCTACTCACCATGATTAATTCCTGTGCCAATGGCATTGTGACGGTCAATATTGATAATGGATTTGGCGCGGGGTATGTGGCGACGCAGATCAATCGCCTGGCAGAAAGGGGTAAGATTTAAATGGGAAAAAGTTTGTACTTGGAAACGTCCTCTGGTATCAGCGGGGATATGTTTGTGGCAGCCATGCTGGACTTGGGGGCAGACGTAGATGTCCTGTCCGATGCGTTGAATTCCATTCCAGCCGGCGGCTTCAGCGTGGAAGTGTCTCGCGTGCAGAAAGCAGGCATTGATTGCTGTGATTTCAATGTAATTCTGGATGCCGAACACGAAAATCATGATCACGATATGGCCTACCTTTATGGACCGGCACCGGTAGCGGAAGAAGCGGTAGAAGAACCGCATCACCACCATGACGAAGAAGAACATCACCATTGCCACTGTCATGAAGAAGGCGAAGAAGAACACCATCACTGCCATTGTCATGATCATGGGGAAGAAGGACACCATCATCATGATCACGGGGAAGGTCATCACCACCATCATGAACACCGTCATCTGGCGGATGTGCAGGCCATCATTGATGCCACTGACATGACGGATTCTGCCAAAGCGTTGGCGAATCAGATTTTCCTCATCGTCGCCGAAGCCGAATCGAAAGCTCATAACTTGCCACTGGAAGAAGTGCATTTCCATGAAGTAGGAGCCATCGACTCCATTGTGGATATTATTTCCGCCGCTGTTTGCTTCGATAATTTGGGTATTTCCGAAGTGATCGTGCCGAAACTCACCGAAGGCACCGGTACCGTTCGCTGCCAGCACGGCGTGTTGCCTGTCCCCGTTCCAGCCACGCTGAACATCATCCAGGCTTACGACATGCCACTGGAAATCATGGATGCCAAAGGCGAATACGTGACGCCCACGGGTGCAGCCATTGCGGCCGCTCTCTGCACCACTCATACCTTGCCAAAATCTTTTAAAGTTTTGGAAACTGGCTTGGGCGCGGGCAAGAGAGCCTACACGGAACGGACCAACATTCTCCGTGCCTTCCTCATTGAAACGGGCGAAACAGAGGGCAAGGACGAAGTGGTGAAAATCGAAACCGACATCGATGACTCCACCGGCGAAGCCCTAGGTTACACCATGGAAAAACTCCTCCAAGCCGGTGCTCTCGACGTGCACTACATCCCGATTTACATGAAGAAAAATCGCCCTGCTTGGGAACTGACGGTCATTTGTAAAGAGAATCAGATGGAAACATTGGAAGACATCATTTTCCACGAAACCACCACCATCGGTATTCGCGAATTTCCCAGCGTCATGCGTTCCATCCTGCATCGCCAGCAAGTGCAGGTGGAAACACCCTATGGCATGGCGGAAGTGAAACAGGTTTCCTTTAAGGATGAAATCCGTTATTATCCCGAATATGAATCGGTGAAACAACTGGCTGAAAAAAATCAGGTGCCTTTTGTGGAAATGTATGATATGATTAAGGCATGTGCAGAAGAAGTGACTGGTGACTGGTGACTGGGGAAGACGCAATTCTAGTCACCAGTCACTAGTCCACGAGTCACCGATGGTAATGATGTTTGTTTGTAGTGATGTACTAGCGGTGCATGAAATTTGTATAAATTCAAAAATGTCCCATGGTGGGAAGAGAAAACTCTTTCTGTCATGGGACCTTTTTAGTGAGAAGTTAGAAGTGAGAAGTTAGAAATGGTGGTGGCGGCGCACAAATTATAAAGCGCCGCGAATTATTTAGTGAGTAGTCCTTGATTTATTTTTAAATCATGTGTAATGAAGTGGTAGTAGCACTAACCTGTTGCCCCTTGGAGAAGGGGCGGCGAAGCCGGGGAAGTAAGTTTACACCGCTGTCTCGGCTCCCCTGCCGGGGGAGCTGCCGAAGGCTGAGGGGGCAGCTCTAGCGATATACTTCACTACTGTATGATGAGCGAACACAGCTCTACTACAGAATGGCCCGAAGGGACATATTTCAGAAAAGCGGGGGCGTGTATTTGAGATAACCTAACGTGGAAATTTACACCGCTATGGTGAAATGTGTTTCTCACGAAACACTCTATCCCCCTGGCCCCCTTCTCCAAGGGGGGACGAGACTTACTGCTTATTTCAAACATCTGAATTTAGCGATTGTTGCTGGTTATTGGGACCAAACAACCGACAACAAACAACCAACAACAATGTATGCAGCGGAAACACCGCTACATCAAGGAGTGTATCATGGAACTTATCGTACTTGCCCTATTCTGCCTCATCTTGCTCGGCAGCATCGCCACCGATGGGTCGTTGATTGTGGCACTCTTAGCGGGCTTGGTGCTATTTCTCTTATACGGATTTTATATGGCCAAAGTGTCTGCCTTGGATTTAGCACGGATGGTCATGGAAGGGGTGCTGACGGCGAAAAATATTTTAATCACCTTTGCCCTCATTGGCGTTTTGACTGCTTTCTGGCGGGCGTCGGGAACCATTGCCACTTTGGTCACCTATGCATCCGAATGGATTCGGCCGGAAATCATTTTGCTCTTGACCTTCCTTTTGAATGGATTCGTTTCCTTCCTCATGGGTAGTTCCTTTGCCACCGCCGCCACCATGGGGGTTATTTGCATGACTATGGCGGTTAGCATGGGCGCGTCTCCTGTGCTGGCGGGCGGGGCGATGCTGAGCGGCGTGTATTTCGGGGATCGCTGCTCACCTGTTTCGACCAGTGCCCTCTTGGTGAGTGAGCTGACGAAAACCGATTTGTATGACAATATACGAAATATGTTTCGCACCGCGGCAGTGTCCTTTGTGCTGACCTGTGTATTTTATGGCGTGCTGGGTTGGTATGGACACCAGGAAGGAAATATGGAAATGGTCCGGTCCTCTATCCTGTCTGATTCATTTGTGATTGCCTGGCCCATGTTGATTCCGGCGGCTGCCATCTTGGTGATGGGATTCTTCCATATCGCCGTGAAAAAGACCATGGCCGTCAGCATTCTCTTGAGCGCCCTCTGTGCGTTGTATTTCCAGAAAGTAGAAATAGGAAATCTTTTGACCATGGCGGTCTTCGGCTTTCATTCTGCATCGGTAGACTTAGAAGCGGTCATGGGCGGGGGCGGATTGGTTTCTATGGTGAAAGTAGCGGCCATCGTTTGTATTTCCTCTTCCTATGCGGGCATCTTTCATGGGACCGGCATGTTGCACCGATTGGAAACGGCGATCCAGCGCATGAGTGAGCGGCTAGGAAATTTCGGCGCCATGGTGGTGACCTCTCTCGTCAATTCTGCCATTGCCTGTAACCAGACCTTAGCCATCATGCTGACCCACCAGCTGTGTCAGGAACTTCCTATGAAGAAATCCGAAATGGCGATCGCTTTGGAAAACTCTGTGGTTGTACTGGCGCCCCTCATCCCCTGGTCCATCGCCGGCGGCGTCCCCCTAGAAGCGGTAGGCGCCCCGCTGACCTCGATCCCCTGGGCGGTATATCTGTGGTGGTTACCATTGTGGCAACTTGTAAAAGCAGTGAGGAGTTAGGAGTGAGGAGTGAAGGTGGCGGCGCACAAAATTTAGAAGCGCCGCAATGTTTATATATAGCATTGAGGATTTATATAGTGGCTGCTCGATAATTCATACGCCCGATGTTTACTGAATATATGTAGTAAAATTTTGGTATTCAAGTGCAAAGAAATACGGGCTATTGTACAGATTCCTATGCACTTATTGTTGTTAGTTGTTTGTTGTCGGTTGTTTGATCCCAACAACAAACAACTAACAACCAGCAACAATCACCATTCCGATTTCTTTCTATTGAAAAAACGGATTAACGAGCACTCACTATATAAAAAGGGGTATTGGGGCGCTATATAATTTGATGCGCCCCTTCCACCACTCCTCACTCCTCATTCCTAACTCCTAACTGCCCTTCTCCTATCTTAAATTGATATAGCCTTCTATGGTTTTTATGCTAAAACAGCATAATACCAAAAATCGTTTGACAGAATGCGTGTCGCCGTGTATGATTATTTCAACTCCATAACACATGCGATGAGCAAGATAAAGTTTTATGAGGTTCATTTCAGAGAGCCGGTGGGTGGTGAAAACCGGTATGTGGCATAAAACGAAACTCTCTTGTGAGCACCGGATTGAATGAAGATTTCTTCAGTAGAAAAGGCGGTTGTCCCCGTTACGGATGAACCATGAAAGTATAATGCAGGGTGGTACCGCGAAGACGACTCGCCCCTGTCCGAACAAATCGGACAGGGGCTTTTATATTTCCTGGTTGTTGGTTGTCTGTTGTTAGTTGTTGGTATTTGTGCCAAACAACTAACAACCAACAACTAACAACAAATAGATAGGAAAGTATCGAGTTGTTTGGTATCCATATCCGCTATACAAATGGACCGAGTATAAATGCAAGGTGGTACAGCGCCAAAGCGCCCTTGTCTGCAATCGCAGGCAAGGGCGCTTTTATACTTTCATAGGGAGTGATAAAACAGGGTGGTACCGCGAACGTCGCCCCTGACAAAATGCCGATAGGTGTTTTGTTAGGGGCATTTTTTAGTTAGGAATAAAGGTGACTAGTGACTCGTGACTGGTGACTAGGGAAATAAAACCAGTCACTAGTCACCAGTCACGAGTCACTAAGTAATCAAAAGGGACAATTTTAAAACATATGGGAGGAAATACTTATGATGAACATGAAAAAGATGATGAAAGTGATTGGCGTATGCTCTATGGCAGCGATTCTGATGGCAGGCATGACCGGTTGCGGCGGAGATAGCTCGAAGTCCGCTGTTTCTTCTGGTGCGAAGAATGCGGCGAAGATTGGTTTCACTGCGGCCCTCACCGGCGGTGCCGCTGCGTATGGGAAATCGGAAGAAGAGGGTGTTCGCCTGGCAGTGGAAGAAATCAACAAGAAAGGCGATTTCCCCATCGACCTCTTAGTGGAAGATACGAAAGCCGTACCGGCAGATTCCATGAACGCCACGAAGAAACTGATTCAGGAAAAAGTGTCCATGATCATCGGGCCCATGACCTCTAACGAAGCGAAAGCCGCTGGTCCGATTATTCAGAACGCGAAAGTACCATCTCTGGAAATTTCTGTGACCGCAGAAAATATCACCGACATCGGGGATTGCATTTTCAGAAACTCCGTACCAGAATCCAAAAATATTCCCCAGACTGTCAAGAAAACTCATAAAATTTTAGGCTACAAAACCGCCGCCATTCTCTATGCTCATGACAATGAACAGCACGTGACAGCCCAAAAATATTTCCAGAAAACCCTGGAAGAAGAAGGCGTCCAGGTCATCGATGTAGAAACCTTTGGCAGCAAGGACAGCGAATACTCCGCCCAGCTCACCAATATCCAACATAAAAATCCAGACGTCATCATCGTCTGCAGCTACTACCAGGAAGGCTCTCGCATTCTGAAGAAGATGAGAGAAATGGGCATGGACCAGCCCGTCCTGGGAGATAACGGTTTCGTTTCTCCCGAACTGGGAAAAATGGCCGGTGCTGCCGCAGACAATGTGTACGTTTCCTCCATGTGGTCCGCTGATAAGAAAGATGCCAAAGTGCAGGCCTTCGTAGATAACTACACCAAAGCCTACGGCCGCGCACCGGATCAGTTCGCTGCCAGCGCTTACGATGGCGTTTACATGGCAGTGGATGCCATGAAACGGGCCGGCACCACCACGGACCACCAGAAGATTCGCGACGCCCTAGCACAAATGAAAGACTTCCAAGGCGTCTGCGGCACCTTCTCCTTCGATGAAAAACGCGATCCCGTGGTCGACCTGATTCTGATGAAAATGCAAGATGGGAAATTTAGTGTAGTAGAATAATACGTCAGCAGTTAGCAGTAGGCGGTTGGCAGTAAACTTTATGCACCGCCAGTGCATCACTATCAATGAAAATGAAGAGAGATCAAGTGGCTAGGGATTGGGGATTAGAATGAGCATTTCCTAATCCCCAATCCCTATTTTCATAGCAAGAGATACTCTGTTTACTGCCAACTGCCTACTGCTAACTGCCTACTCATCCAGAAGTAAATAGTCCCCGCCTGTTTATCCAATCTCCCATATTTGTCCCGCAGGCGAGGGGTTATCTACTATATAAGGCTCCATCCGAAAGGGTGGGGCTTTTCCTATTGGTGACTAGTGACTGGTAGCTAGGGATTAGGGTTATGATTCTGCTGCTATCTTTTTCTAACATATAGTTTTTTCGCTTGTCACAGGGTTATAAAAGGTTATGCGTTTCATGTAACCTTTCATAACTTCTACATCATTAAGCAAAAATATGACCGGTCGAAATGACGGTTTCGGGATTATCGTTTTTTTAAACTAATGATATTATCCCAAAAGGCTAGCCAAGACATTCTGCAGAGTGGTATCATCGAAGGAGAAAACAAAGTCTCTCTCGACGTAGGCCGAAACATCACCATGAAAGATACCATTCAACATGGCAAGAACCAGGACATTCTTGACACCACCGCCGGCATCGCTGTCAAGGGGAAAGAAGGAGTACTTCTCATGCAAGCCGGACAAGACATCACTATGACTGGGGCAACCCTAGTCGCTTTAGGAGAAAATGGCTCTATGATTCTTTTAGCTTGGGCCTTAAGAACCTCGTTTAGCCCTTTCTCAAGTATGTCGCCATGAATTTATTTTCATCACCTTTTCTAATAAGTGCTAGAAATTCTTCTTGGTTAAGTGTAATATTAATCTGAGCCATATGGATCTCCTCCTGGTACTTTGGTTGTGGTGACTATATTATACCTGAGAGGTGAGCCATATGGCTCTTGACTTTTTTGATTAAACAATTTACACCATTATACGTCCATTATCATTGAATAGAAGGTGTGTTGGATGTTAGAGATATTATTCCTTTTTACGTATTTAGGAATTGGCGTTTTGGGGGCTCTATGTGAAGAAGAAGTTGGAAAATACAAATATAAGCCAACAATAAAATTGGCTCTGTTAAAATTTACTATATGGGTTTTAATTGGCGTATTATTTGCAGTTTGGAATATGTATTTTAATATTAGCAAGATACTATGGAAGATATTACTAGTTGTTTTATTAGGAATTGTTTTTTGTTTGTGGAGGTATCATTTTATTTTGGTGTGTAGGC
>CAVBRV010000047.1:0-16110 GCA_963597965.1 Paludibacteraceae bacterium
GGGTGTTAACGCATGGTTTTATGTATAAAAATAAGCTCTATACATTGAATCCGGGGTTTTGCAGTGGCCTCTTCAGCGAAAGGGGGCTTTCTGCTAGTGCCTCTTTCCAATACATCACTATTTCCTAATCCCCAGCTACTAGTCACTAGTCACTATAAAAAAGAGCCGCACCATGAGAACAAAATCTCACGATACAGCTCTTTCCATAATCAGTCACGAGTCACCGGTCACTAAAATACATATTTCTTCAAAAGGTACACAATGACACCGGCCAAGAAAATGACGGCGCCCCATACGATGAAGAACCAGGCCACCGCCAATACAATAGCCAGGAAGGCTACGATGGCGGCGATATAGAGAGCCTTTTTCCACCAGGGGATAGATTTCACGTCCACGAAATGGACATGGATGCCTTCGCTAAATTCTCCAGCGGGGTCTTCTTTTCGTTCTTCTTCGCCCTGTTCATTCAGGGTGAGTCCATGGTAATCCCGGACGTCTTCGTCGGACATCCGGCGGGGTTCTTCATGGACGGTTGTTTCATTCGTAGAGTTTTTATCGTCTATCATAGTTGGATGGATTGGGTGACTCGTGACTGGTGACTAGTGACTGGAATTTCCTAGCCACTAGTCACCAGTCACGAGTCACTAGTTCTCACAACGAAGCCAATTTCTTATTCAGCAGTTCATTGATGACCTTCGGATTGGCCTTGCCTTTGGTGGCTTTCATGATCTGACCCACCAGGGCGCCGACGGCTTTCTTTTTGCCTGCTTTGAAATCTTCTACGGCTTTCGGGTTTTCGGAGACCACCTTATCCACCAATTCCTGGAGGGCACCGGTGTCGGAAATCTGGACGAGGCCCTGGGCTTTGACGATGTCTTCCGCCTTGCCCCCTTCTTTCCACATGGTCGCAAAGACTTTTTTCGCAATCTTTCCGGAAATGGTGCCTTTTGAAATCAGCTGGAGCAGGCTGGCGAGGTCGGCAGCAGCGACTGGAGCTTTCGCGATTTCGATACCGTCGGTGGAGAGCTGGCTGGCGAATTCGCCCATGAGCCAGTTCACTGTAGCTTTTGGATCAGCGCCAGCAGCGACGGCGGCTTCAAAGTAGTCGGCGGTGGCTTTGTCGTTGGTCATAGAAATAGCATCAGCATCAGAAAGGCCAAATTCTTTGATGTATCTGGCTTTTCTGGCATCCGGCAGTTCCGGCAGGGATTTCCGGATATTCTCGATGTATTCATCGCTCACGGTGAATGGCACCAGGTCCGGTTCTGGGAAGTAGCGATAATCGTTGGCTTCTTCCTTGGTACGCATGGACTTGGTGACGCCTTCTTTTTCGTCCCAGGTTCTAGTTTCCTGAACCACCTTGCCCCCGTCTTCGAGGAGTTCGGCCTGGCGCATGGCTTCGTATTCGATGGCCCGTTCTACGCCTTTGAAGGAGTTGATATTTTTAATTTCTGTCTTGGTGCCCAGTTCTTTCTGGCCTACGGGACGGACGGAGACGTTCGCATCGCAACGGAGGCTCCCTTCTTCCATGCGGCAGTCAGAAATACCGACGTATTGCAGGATGGCACGCATTTTTTCCATGTATGCCACTGCTTCTTTGGCAGAACGCATATCCGGTTCAGAAACGATTTCCAGAAGCGGCGTGCCAGTACGGTTATAGTCCACCAGGGAATAGTCAGAATCGGTGATGGACGTACCGTGATGCACCAATTTCCCTGCATCTTCTTCCATATGAGCACGGGTGATACGGAGGCGGCGGACTTTGCCGTCCACTTCCACGTCCAGGTAGCCGTGTTCGCAGATGGGCAGGTCAAACTGGGAGGTCTGGAAATTTTTCGGCAGGTCTGGGTAGTAATAGTTTTTCCGGTCAAATTTGCTGAACTGGGAAATTTCACAGTTGAGAGCCAGGCCGGCACGGACCGCGTATTCCAGTACTTTCTTATTCAGCACCGGCAGCACGCCCGGAAGGCCCAGACACACGGGGCAAACATTGGTATTGGGATCTGCACCGAAGGATGTCTTGCAGTTGCAGAAGATTTTGGTTTTGGTCTGCAGTTCGGTATGAACTTCCAGGCCGATGACTACTTCATATTTCATTCCTTAATCTCTCCTTTGGGTGCAGTTTTTGTCAATTCAGGATGGGCCTGTTCAAAGGTATAAGCGGCCTGCAGGATGGTTTCTTCGCCCAAGGTCTTGCCGATGAGCTGCATGCCAAGAGGCATTCCATCTTTGAAACCCACCGGAATGGAAATAGACGGAGCACCGATGAGGTTCACCGGTACGGTGCAAATATCTTCCATGTAGAGGGCCAGCGGGTCGGAGAACGCACCGAATTTGAAGGACGTGCCAGACGCAGACGGTCCCACGATGACGTCGCACTGTTTGAAAGCTTCATCAAATTCCTGTTTCAACAGAGTACGAACTTTCAGCGCTTTCAAATAGTAGGCATCGTAGTAACCAGCGGAGAGAACGTAGTTCCCCAGCATGATACGGCGCTTCACTTCTTCGCCGAATCCCTGGCTTCTGGTATTGATGTACATATCGATGATGTCTTTGCCCGGTGCACGGAAACCATAAGACACGCCGTCATAGCGGGCCAGGTTCGAGCTGGCTTCGGCGGGCGCGATGATATAGTATACAGAAACGCCGCTGGTGATATGGGGAATGGAAACAGGAACGATGGTCGCCCCTTCTTTTTCATAGAAAGCGAGGGCTTTGTCGATGGCTTCCTTCGTTTCCGGCTTGATGCCTTCGCCGAAAAATTCCTTTGGCACCCCAATTTTCATGCCCTTCACATCCCGAACGAGGGCTTTCTTGTAATCCTTCTTTTCCTGAGGAATGGAGGTAGAATCTCTGGGGTCATGACCAGCGATGGCGTTCAGCACGATAGCAGCATCGGTCACATCCTTCGTCAAAGGTCCGATTTGGTCCAGAGAAGAAGCGAATGCCAAAAGACCGTAACGAGAAACCAGGCCATAGGTCGGTTTCAAGCCGACGATACCATTGAAAGACGCGGGCTGACGGATAGATCCGCCCGTATCGGAGCCCAGGGCCCAGATGGATTCGGTAGCAGCCACAGCAGCGGCAGAACCACCGGAAGAACCGCCCGGTACATAGTCCGTATCCCACGCATTGTGGGTGGCGCCGAAAGCGGAATTTTCCGTAGAAGAACCCATGGCAAATTCATCCATATTCGTCTTGCCTAAGGAAATATAATCTTCCGCCTTCAGTTTTTCAATGACTGTAGCATCATAAGGAGATACCCAGTGTTCCAGCATCTTGGAAGCCGCGGTGCACACTTCCCCTTTGATGCACATATTATCTTTGATAGCCCCTGGAATCCCTGCCAGGTCAGAAATTTCTTCGCCAGATGCAATCTTCGCATCCACCTTCGCTACCACTGCCAGAGCCGTATCATCGGAAGTAGACAGGAACGCATGAATGTCCCCTTCTACACTGTCCCGGTGGGCTATAATTTTTTTCGTTAATTCGACAGCGGAGATTTCCTTCTTCACCAGCTGTTCATGGAGATCATGAATCGTGTATTTCACTCTGCCGCCTCCTTAAATAATCTTCGGCACTTTGAAATAGCCGTCTTCTTTTTCCGGCGCATTCATCAGTGCTTCTTCATTGGTAAATGACTGATGGGGCACATCTTCCCGCATCACATTGTACTGCTCTACCGCATGCACCGTGGGCGGCACATCGGTGGTATCGTATTGGTTCAGTTCTTCCATGTAGGTCAAAATACTGTTCATGGAGTCTCTCATCTTTTCCAAGTCCTCCGGCGCAAATGCCAGACGGGAAAGAAGAGCGATTTTCTGAGCTTCTTCCGTGGAGATTTTCATAGATACACTTCCTTATTTTTTACTTTTGAAATGGAAAAATCCTTTTCTATTATATCATAAAGAGTCTTTTAAGGAGAAATATTTTGTTGCTTGTTTCTAGTTAGCAGTTAGCAGTAGGCGGTTGGCAGTTGACAGTTGACAGTTGACTGACTCCAACAACAAACAACTAACAACCAGCAACAATCAACAATCAACAATCTGAGTTCTTTCTATTGAAAAAACGAATTAACGAGCACTCACTACTTAAACTTCCTATCCCTTCTCTAAGAGGCAACACGCTAGGCTACTGCCTACTGCAAACTGCTAACTGCCAACTATCACAAAAACGGCTTGCAACGCAAATGTCGCAAGCCGTTTTCATCAAACTAAGAGTTAGTCAACCGTAACGAACAGATCTTTTTCTTTCTTTTCTTTGAGAGCTGTCTGGATATGAAGTTCTTTCAGCTGTTTATCAGCCACCGTAGATGGTGCCTGGGTCAGTGGGTCGATGGCGCTCTGGGTCTTCGGGAAAGCGATGACGTCGCGGATGGAGTCCAGGTGGAGCATCAGCATGACAAGACGGTCCAGGCCGAGAGCGATGCCGGCATGAGGCGGAGCACCATATTTGAATGCGTCAAGCAGGAAGCCAAATTTCTGTTCTGCTTCTTCCTGAGAAATACCGATAGCCTGGAAGACTTTTTCCTGCAAGTCCTGCTGGTAAATACGGAGAGAGCCGCCGCCTGCTTCTACCCCATTCAGTACCATGTCGTAGGCTTTCGCATAGACTTTGGACGGGTCGGTCAGGAGGTACTGAATATCTTCGTCTCTTGGTGCGGTGAATGGATGATGTTCTGCTACATAGCGTTTTTCTTCTTCACTGTATTCAAACATCGGGAAGTCGGTAACCCAACGGAAGCAGAATTCCTTCGGGTCGATGAGGTTCATGCGGCGAGCCATTTCCAGACGGAGTTCGCCCAGTGCCTGTGCCACCACTTTCGGTTTGTCAGCGATGATGAGAACCAGATCGCCTTTTTCTGCTTCGCAGACTTTACCGATTTCACGAATCTTGTCTTCGCCCAGGAATTTGGTGATCTGGCATTTCAGGCTGCCATCTTCATTGAAACCAATCCAAGCGAGGCCTTTCGCACCATAATGACCTACGTATTCTACAAGGCCATCCAGTTCACGACGCGGAATGCCAGCATCCCCTTTGACGGTAATGGCTTTCACCACGCCGCCGTTGTCCAGGACAGAACGGAATACTTTGAATCCGGTGTCACGAAGCAGGTCGGAAATATTGTAGAAATGCATATCAAAACGGAGATCCGGTTTATCGGAGCCGTAGAGGTTCATAGCGTCATCCCATTTGATTCTCTTGAATGGAATCTGAATGTCTACGTTGAGCACCTTCTTGAACACTCTCTGCATCATGTGTTCCATCAGGTCCAGAATGAAGTCCTGGTCTTCAAAGGAGAGTTCCATGTCCAGCTGGGTAAATTCTGGCTGGCGGTCAGCACGGAGGTCTTCATCGCGGAAGCAACGAGCCACCTGGAAATAGCGTTCCAGACCAGAAACCATGAGTAGCTGTTTGAAAAGCTGGGGAGACTGTGGAAGAGCATAGAATTTGCCTGGATTCACGCGGCTCGGTACGAGATAGTCACGCGCACCTTCTGGTGTGCTCTTGGTGAGCATCGGGGTTTCGATTTCCAGGAAATCATGTTCATCCAAGAAAGTTCTCATTTCATGGACAATCTTATGACGCATGATGAGATGATTCTGCATTTCTGGACGGCGCAGGTCGATGTAACGATATTTCAATCTCACATTTTCATCTACATCAATGCCATCTTCTACATAGAATGGCGGAGTCTTGGCTTTATTCAGAATGCGGAGTTCAGAAACTACCACTTCTACCTTGCCAGTCTTCATCTTCGGGTTGACGGTGTCTTCGCTTCTTTCTCTGACTTTGCCCTTTACTGCCAGTACAAATTCACTACGAACGTCTTCTGCTTTGTGGAAGGCTTCTTCGCCGTACTGTGGACTCATGACCAGCTGTACAATACCGCTTCTGTCACGAAGGTCGATGAAAATCAGACCACCATGGTCACGACGGGTATTCACCCAACCTGCCAGTGTCAATTCTTTGCCGCAGTCATTTTCAGTTACCTGACCGCATCCGCAGGATCTATGCATCCCTGCCATTGTTTCCATATTAGAGCACCTCTTTAGAAATAATTATGATGACGCCAGCGGTCAGTCCGCTGACACTCATTGGTAAATTATGTTGTTGGTTGTCTGGCTTCAAACAACCAACAACTAACAACCAGCAACAATCACTAATCCAATTTCTTACTATTGAAAAAATTAACAAGCAACCGCTATTTATGTTCTTTTTTAGAAATATAATCCGCCACGTCAGCAAATGCAATTTCCTCCTGGCTGCCTTCCGCCATGTTTTTCACCATAGCCTTGCCAGATTCCAGTTCATTGCTGCCGATGATGACGGTGAAATCGGCCTGGGTCTTGCCAGCTTGTTTCATCTGACCCTTCAGGCTTCTGCCCTGCAGGTCCATGTCGGTGATGACCCCATCCTGACGGAGTGCTGCCTGGATTTTGACGCCTTCTGCAGCCGCTTCTTCACCAAGAGCGGCGATGTATACTAGCTTCGATGCCTTCGGTTCGGGAATGAGATGTTGCATTTCCAATGCCAGAAGAAGACGTTCCAAGCCAATCGCAAAACCAATGCCTGGTGTGGATGGGCCGCCGATTTCTTCGACCAGTCCATCATAACGTCCCCCACCACAAACCGCACTCTGTGCGCCCAACGGCGGATATTGGATTTCAAAAGCAGTATTGGTATAGTAATCCAGCCCGCGAACCAGTTTTGGGTCCAAGGTATAGGAAATACCCAGGGCGGTCAAGTATTTCTTCAGCGCTTCAAATTTCTCATGGCAATCATCGCAAAGATAATCAGTAATCACCGGTGCCCCTACGGCAGCGGCTTTGCAACCTTCTTCTTTGCAATCCAGCAGGCGGAGCGGATTCTTGTGCAATCTTTCTTTGCAATCGTCACAGAGCTGGTCCACTTTTGGTTCAAAGAAATCAATCAATTTCTGCCGATAAATGGGACGGCACTTCTGGTCCCCAATGGAATTCAGATGGAGATCCAAATCTTTCAGCCCCAATTTATGGAAAATTTCACACGCCATGGAAATGACTTCTGCATCCGCCAAAGGAGAAGAAGCCCCTAATACTTCCAGACCAAACTGGTGAAATTCTCTGTATCGTCCTGCTTGCGGACGGTCATAGCGGAACATGGATCCGATGTAAAACATCTTATGTACCTGCTGGTCGCCATACATTTTATGTTCCAAGTACGCCCGGACAGCAGACGCTGTATTTTCAGGGCGCAAGGTGACAGAGCGATTGCCTCTGTCTTTGAAGGTATACATTTCCTTCGTCACTACATCGGTGGTATCGCCGATACCACGCTGGAATAATTCCGTTGCTTCAATGATTGGCGTTCTGATTTCTTTGTAACCGTAACGGGCACAAACATTACGAATCACGCCTTCCATGTAATCCCACTTATATACTTCGCTAGGCAGGATGTCATGGGTTCCTTTCAATGCCTGCATTGTGACACCTCTTTTTTAGTTGTTGGTGACTGGTGACTGGTGACTGGAGGCCAGGAATTTCTCCTAGTCACCAGTCACTAGTCACCAGTCCCCCATATTCGACATTAACAAACTTGATTGTACCATCTTTCAGTGTGGATTGGCAAGAAATTTAATAAATTCAGTGACTGGTAGACTAGTGACTAGTGACTAGTCTACCAGTCACCAGTCACTAGTCACTGTTTCTTCGCACAATCCTTGCAATAGCCATAGAACTTCAGCTGGTAGTCTACGATGGTGAAGCCATTTTCCTTTTTGATTTTCTCTTTGACATCATTCATGAAATCATAGGAAAATTCCACCACTTTCCCGCAGCCAAGGCAAATCAGGTGGTGATGGGAATGGTTCAGGGAGTGGTCATTCAATTCATACCGGCTGCGACCATCGCCGAAGTCCAATTTTTTTAGCAGTTCCAGGGATGTGAATAATTCCAGGGAACGGTACACCGTCGCCAGACCAATTTCTGGATTTTCATCCCGCACCAGTTCATACACGTCTTCGGCGCTCATGTGATTTTCCTTGCTGTCCAAAAAGGCCTGCAGGATCACTTGCCGCTGGGTGGTAAATTTGAATTTATGTTCACGAATCTTCTTTTTTAAAGTATTCATGACGGTAGATTTTTTCATGTTTTTCTCCTCCAATTTGAAGGTATTTAATGATAGATTGACAGTTTTGTTTATGTTGTTAGTTGTTGGTTGTTAGTTGTTTGAACCCAGACAACCAACAACTAACAACCAGCAACAATCCGAGTTCTTTCTATTGAAAAATGAATTAACGAGCGTCCACTATATAAAAAGGGGTATTGGGCACTTTATGAATTGTGTGCCCCTTCCTTCATTCCTAATTCCTCATTTCTCATTCCTAATTGCCTTTTTTGTATCTATTATAAAACCACATATGCCGCAATAGGATTTGCAGCACCGCCACCATGGGGACGGAAATCATCATGCCTAGTACGCCGAAGAGTTGGCCGCCGATGAGGACACCGGCGATGATGGCTACGGGGTGTACGTCGATGATGCTACCCATGAGTTTCGGCATGAAGAAATGACTATCCAGTTGCTGCACGATGACATAGAACAGAATGACTTTCGCCATGACGCTGGTTCCTTGCAAGAGCCCCAAGAGTACCGGCGGGATGGCACCGATGATGGGTCCCACAAGAGGTACCATTTCTACCATGCCCGCCAAAAGGCCAATCACCAAAGGATAGGGAATGTCCATAGCCCACATGCCAAGGAACACCACCAGTGCCATGATGGCCGACAGAAGCAGCTGGCCCCGGATGTACGCGTTCAGCACGAAATGGATTTCTTTAAAAAGCTGCTGCAAGTGACCGTGAAAGCGATCGGGGAAAATACCGATAAATACATTCACGAAGTATCCCCCTTTTTTCATCATGTAAAACGTGATGAAGGGCACCACAATGAGTTCCACCACGGTGCTAGCAAAAGAGAAAATGGCAGACAAGCTGAATTGCGCCAATTTCAGGGTGTATTCCCCTACGTCCTGAATGATGCGAGCGATAAAGTTCTTCGCTTCCGGTGGCATGAGGGAAAGCTGGTATTGCTTTTCGATTTCCGGGATGGCCTCTTGCACCGCCACAATCATGGCCGGAATACCTTTGATAAATTCTCTAAATTCCGATACGAATGGAACGAAGACGTGAATGATAATGAGGTAAATCACCGCGATGAAGATGGCAAAGGAAATCAGAATCGCCACATCATAGGGGAGTTTTTTGAGACCTCGAAACAGTTTCACATGCTCATGAATCCATTTCGCCAAAGGATTTAAAAGGATGGCAATGATGAGGGAAACGGTGAAAGGAAATAGAACCATAGGCGCCGCAAAAATCACAATCGCAAAGAACAGGACAATGGCGATTCTCATCCAAAATTCGGCGCTCCCTCTCATAGGCCGCCTCCCACAAGAAATGGATTGGTTTTCTTTTCTACGCCAATGCTGGTGGGATTGCCATGACCGGACAGCACCACCGTGTCATCAGGGAGACAGAAAAGATTTTGCCGGATGCCTTCCACCAGCTGGGTCATACTGCCTCCAGGGAAATCAGTCCGTCCGATGGAGCCCTGAAAGAGAGAATCTCCGGTGAATACGATTCCTTCTTTTTCTTCATAGAAGGAAATACCCCCTGGCGTGTGCCCCGGCGTGTCGATGACGGTGAAATCCAAGCCACAAGTCTTGATGTGGTCCCCCCCTTTCACCCAGTGTTCCGGGTCATCTACTAGGACATGATCCACGAATTGATAGGACAAATTTTTCTGTGGGTCCCGCAAATAGTCCGCATCGCCCCGGCTCATGTAAAGTTCTGCTTTCGGAAATTTCGCACGAAGCGCATTCATCCCCGCCATATGGTCCACATGGGCATGGGTCAGAAATATGGATTGTAAATCAATTTTTGATTCGATGATGGCGTTGATATAGTGCTGTGGCGTAAAGGACGGATCGATGACCAAGCCTTCCATGGTCTTTTCGTTATAGACAATGTAGGTATTCGTCATGAAAGGCCCGAGTACGGTATATTTGATTTTCATGGGTAAACCTCCTTTTTCTAGTGAGGAGTTAGGAATGAGGAGTGAGGAGTGAAGGTGGCGGCGCATAAAAATTTAGAAGCGCCGCAAATTATGATTTGGGTGACTAGTGACTCGTGACTGGTGACTAGGAAAAAATAATTCCAGTCACGAGTCACTAGTCTACCAGTCACCAATATAAAAAGGGGTATTGGGGCGCTTCCAAATTTTGTGCGCCCCTTCCACCACTCCTCACTCCTAATTCCTCACTCCTCACTATTCTGATGCGTGATTCATCGCAAATGAATTAGAAGTTTCTTTCACTATCCAACAATAGTGTCACCGGCCCGTCGTTTTCCAGTGCCACTTTCATATGAGTGCGGAAGCGGCCGGTGCCTACGTTGATGCCGGCATTGCGGCAGGTGGCTACCACTCGTTCATAGAGCTCGTTGGCCCGTTCAGGAAGTTCGGCTTCGGTGAAACTAGGGCGGCGGCCTTTTCTGGCGTCACCGTACAAGGTGAATTGAGATACAATGACCAGTTCTCCGCCCACATCCAAGAGGGACAGGTTCAACTTGTCATTTTCATCTTCAAAGATACGGAGGTGCAGGATTTTATCAGCGATGTAATCTGCATCTTTTTCCGTATCTCCTCGCTTCACTCCCAAGAGGACGGCAAATCCTTTCTGAATGGATGCCGTTTCTTCTCCTTCCGAATCCACTTTACACCAATTACACTTTTGAATAACAGCTCGCATATTATTCTCCTTTGGAAGAACGCATTCGACGCACCGAATGAACGCCTTTGATTCTCCGAATCTTTGTCATAATGAAATCCAGTTGCTGCAAGTCTTTGATTTGGATGCCCAAATTCATGACAGCCATGCCGTTGTTTTCCACTTTGCAGTTGGCTGCCGAAATGGACAATTTCATTTCTGTCAAAACCGCCAAAATATCCGCCATGAGGCCGGTCCGGTCGTAGCAAAGCACTTCGATGCTGACCAGGAACATACCGCCGGTCGTTTCTTCCCAAGCCACATCGATCATGCGGTCTTTATCGGGGAAATTGATAGCATTGGGACAATCGGCGGTATGGACAGACACACCGCGACCGCGAGTGACAAATCCCACGATAGGATCGCCGGGAACGGGGTTGCAACATTTCGCCAAGTGCACCACCAATCCTTCTTCCCCTTTGACCAAAACGCCGCTGGAGGAGCGGGTTTTCATACTCCGCATTTTCAGATTTTCCAGGGCTTTCGTGGTTTTCGGTTCCGCCGGTTTCAGCGTGCTCAGTTCCTTCTTGTACCGCTCCGTGAGTTTCACCATGGTACTCTTCACGGAAATCCCGCCAAAGCCGACGGAGGCAAATAAATCATCCACCGAAGGACAGTTGAAACTTTTCGCCACGTCCGCCAAGCGGTCTTTGGCGATGAGTTTCTTCCATTCATAGCCCAGGCGGGACGCTTCTTCCATGAGCAGCTCTTGCCCGCGGGCCATGTTTTCTTCTCGATTTTCTTTCTTGAACCAACTTCTAATTTTCGCTTTGCTGTCTGCCGCGCCTACCATATTGATCCAGTCATAGCTGGGTTTTCCGGTTTTGGAGGTGATAATGGAAACGATGTCCCCGTTTTTCAGCTTCGTGTCGAGAGGAACGATTTTATTATTGACCTTCGCCCCCACGCAGCGATTGCCCACTTCCGTATGAATGCGATAGGCGAAATCGATGGGAATGGAACCTTTCGGCAGGTTGATAACGTCCCCTTTTGGCGTGAAAACGAAAACTTCATCGGAGAAGACGTCCAGTTTCAAGGCATTCATAAATTCTTTCGGATTGCTGGTGTCCTGCCATTCCAAAATGCGGCGAAGCCAGGTGATTTTCGCATCGAAATCTTTGGACCCCGCATTCTTGCCTTCTTTGTATCGCCAGTGAGCCGCCACGCCGTATTCGGAAATATGGTGCATTTCCCAGGTACGAATCTGTATTTCTACGGGCTGCCCCTTGGTGCCGATGACAGTGGTATGAAGAGACTGGTACATGTTTGGCTTCGGCACAGCGATGTAATCTTTGAAACGGTTCGGCAGCGGTTTCCACAAAGAATGGGCAATCCCCAAAATCGCATAGCATTGCGGGATGGTGTCCACAATGACGCGAACCGCATACAAATCGTAAATTTGGGATAAATCTTTGTTATCCCGCTTCATTTTTTTGTAAATACTATAGAAATGCTTCGGCCGGCCCGTAATGGTGGCTTTGATACCTGCTTCTTCGATGTGCTCGTGCAGCACCCGCATGGTATCATTGACGATTTCTTCGCGAGCTTTCCGCTTCTGCTTCATCTGCCGCACCAGGTCGCTGTATTCTTCGGGGTGCAGATAATGGAAACAGAGGTCTTCCAGTTCCCACTTGATGTTGTAAATCCCTAAGCGGTGAGCCAAAGGGGCATAAATTTCCAAGGTTTCTTTCGCGATACGAATCTGTTTCTCCCGCCGGAAAATCCCCAGGGTACGCATGTTGTGAAGCCGATCCGCCAGCTTGATCACCACCACGCGAATATCCTTCGCCATAGCCAGGAACATTTTACGGAAATTTTCGAGCTGCTGGTCTTCTTTATCTTTATAGTGGAACTGGGACAGCTTCGTCACGCCGTCCACCAGGAACGCCACTTCTTCGCCGAACATCATTTTGATGTCTTCTAAAGTGTAATCCGTATCTTCCACCACGTCATGCAGCAGGGCCGCAATGATGCCTTCCCGGTCCATTTCCAGCTCTGCCAGGATGTACGCCACCGCCAGCGGGTGAATGATATAGGGTTCACCGGTCTTTCGGGTCTGTCCCGCGTGAGCTTTATCCGCCAATTCATAGGCTTCCCGAATGGCTTCTAAATTTTTCTCGCTCCCCATGTAGGATTTGACTTTGTCAATCAGCTTTTGGTATTCTTCTTCTTTTTCCCCGGCAAAATCTTTCTTCTGTTTTTGCTTTTCTACGTATTCATCCTGGTGAATCAGAAATTCTGCCAATGTGGATGCCGAGGCATCGGTGTGAATGGTTTCTTCATTCAGGTTTTTGTTAAATACACTGGCAAGCCCTTCTTTGGGCACCGCCGCAGTTTCCGGCTGGATCTTTTTTTCTTCTGCCTCGCTCATGGCGCGTCCCCCCTCAAGTGTAGCTCATAAGGATTTGAGTTAGTAGGTATGATTTCGTGAGATATTACAAGGTTCTAAGGGTTCTAAAGGTTTCTCAAGTTGTTGTTGGTTGATGGTTGTTAGTTGTTGGTTGTTTGAATCCAGACAACCAACAACTAACAACCATCAACAATCGCTCATCTGGTTTCTTGCCAGTTGAAATAAGCCGCGTCATTACATACAAGGAACCTTTAGAACCCTTAGAAACCTGAGCAACCTGTACGACCTGTACATCCGCAGGAATCATCCCATATTTCGCTTAATTCAACATATGCTTCCTATATATCGCCGAATCCAGTAAATTCAATTTCTTCTGCAACACCCGGCGCTGGTAGAAATCTTCTCCATTGCGACTGTAGCGAGAGAGGATTTCCAATTCTTCAAAGACCGCCAGGGCCGTCCCCAGTCCCACTTCGTCCAGTCCGTATTTCCGAACCAAGAGCTGATGCACTTCCCGGACCGGTTTTGGCGCATTTTGCAAAATGGTCATCAGTTTCCGATACACATCCACTAGGAAATCGCGGGTCAAGAGATGGTTTTCTTCTTGCCGCATGTCTTTCAGGATGAGCTGCACATGCTCGCCATACCACTCATGCACTTCCGGTTCAAAGACCAAATCCACCACGTCTCCGGCGTGGCAAGGGTCTGTATCTCCGACACCCCAGTAAATCGCATCCACCAGGCCTTTATTTCCTGTGAGCTGACACTTGAAATGCCGACGGTCTGCCCCAATGCGACGAGCGGTTTCTACGAAGGCATGGGTGCTAGCAAAAATGGGTTTCGGATTGTCTGCCCCACAAGGTTCCAGCAAATCCAAGGAATGAACGAAATCAATGGTCACTTCGTCCAGCGGAATCGTTTCTTCCACTTCCAGTACAGGAATGCAATCGTCGGGCGTTAATTTTTCCTTGGCGTATTCGTTGAGCCGGCGGCGGAATTCTGGAATATTTTCTTCCGCGATGGAAAAGCCAGCCGCCATTTTATGCCCACCAAATTGGAGAAGCAAATCTTTTTGGGCTGCCAGGGCTTCGTAAATATTGAAAGCCTCGATGGAGCGGCAGGACCCCTTCCCCACGCCATCTCGCACAGTCAGCACCAACACCGGACGATGGTAGGTTTCCAAAATGCGAGACGCCACGATGCCGATGACGCCGGGATGCCAATCTTTCCCATCCACCACGAGGGCCATATCATTTTCGATATGAAGCTCAGCGATCCGTTTCTGGGCTTCTTCATAAATATCTCGCTCAATCTGTTGGCGGGTCACATTGGTTTCGCACAGCTCATTGGCGAGCACTTCCGCCTCTTCCATGGAATTGGTGGTGAGCAGCTTGACCCCTTCCTTGGCATGAGCGATACGGCCTGCTGCATTGAGACGAGGGGCCAGGCCAAAGGAAACTTGGTCTGCTCGCGTCACCGCTTTCGTATCTTCGTGAACGATGCCCGCTGCCCGAAGAAGGGCAGACAATCCACGAATGCGAGTCGTCATGAATCGTTTCATGCCCTCTCGCACCAAAATGCGATTTTCTCCAGTGAGAGACACCACATCCGCCACGGTCCCCATGGCCGCTAGTTCTACATTATCCGTATACTCTTCGCCAAATTTCTGCAAATGCAAGGCCCGACTCAGCATAAACGCCACGCCGCAGCCCGCCAATTCTTTGAACGGATAGGGACAATCTTTCTGGTGCGGATTGATGACCGCCACGCACTCTGGCAAAACTTCCGGCGGTGTATGATGGTCCGTCACGATGATGTCCAGCCCTTCCGGCCGATGAGCGATGAGGTCAGCAGAACTAATGCCGCAGTCCACCGTAATCAAAAGGGTAAATCCTTCGCCTGCTAATTTTTCTAAGGCTTTCGCATTCAGCCCATAGCCTTCCGTTTCCCGGCGAGGAATGTAATACTCCACATCGCCTCCCATGCCTTTGAGGCACAGGTAAAGAATGGAGGTGGACGTAATCCCATCCACATCGTAGTCCCCGTAGACCACGATTTTCTCCCGTTTCTTCAAGGCTTCCAGGATACGATCGACCCCTTCTTTCATGCCTTTCATCAGAAAGGGATCGTGTAAATTGGATAAATCATCGTACAGGAAATGGGATAATTTTTCTTCTGTATCAATATGGCGGCGCATGAGAATCCGCGCCAATCCGGTAGGAATGGAATGACGAGCAAAGAAGGCTGGAATGTCTCGCGCTTCTTCTCCCTCGGAGCGCATGTGCCATTTAAACTTGCATCTATCTTCAATCATAGGCAAAACCTCAATTCTAGTTTGGTATGTTGGTAACTAGTGACTCGTGACTGGTGACTAGTGACTGGGAATACGTATTTCCAAGACACCAGTCACTAGTCACCAGTCTACTAGTCACCTTATAGTCTCGTAATTTGCCCTTTATTGTATCACTTTCGATTCTCAATTTCCATGTATTTAATTATCATTATCAGAAATTGTGCTTTTGTGGTACAGGGGCTATCGGCGATGAGTAAGATTTCTGTAGAGAAAAGGGTTATTGTTGTGCCTTGGAGGATATTTTCAATGGGGAAAAATACCGCTAGTGACAAGGTTATAAAGGGTTATAAAGGGTTATGAAGGGTTATTTTATTCGTATTACCTTCTCACTTAAGAAATATCACGTTCCGCTGATGAGATTTAGCATCAAGCGATATTTAAATTGAAATGATAGGCCCATCGGGCATCTCCCCCTCCGGGGGAGAATAAAAAGAGGGGGTGCATTTCCCTCGGCCGTAAGGCCGGTTGTATGGTTTTTCTGAATACTAAGAGATATGAAAACATTTTGAGGTAAATCAAACATTGTGATTTATACCGCCTTGTATTTATAAAAACCATACAACCAGCCTACGGCTGAAGGAAATACACCCCCTCTGC
>CAVBRV010000048.1:0-16058 GCA_963597965.1 Paludibacteraceae bacterium
GGTGCCACTGAGATTTCTCCACTCAGGGACACAAATCTATTTATTTTTGTATCATCACTTTGCACAAATACGACCGGTCGAAATGACGCTAGTGATGCTACATTTCGAGACATAACCCTTCATAACCTTTTATAACCTTGATAGTAGGCGGTATGTGCTATCAAGGTTGATACCAAAATCAGTAGAATAATAACCCATCAAAAAAGACCGCATCCATCACGGACGCAGTCTTTTTTATTTGCTAAGGATTAATACAATTTCGCCCCAGCCGGGATATGATTATCTACCATGAGCAGGTTCAGTCTTTCTTCCCCTTCTTCAGAATGAATCGCAGAGAGGAGCATGCCGCAGGAGTCGATGCCCATCATTTTTCTTGGGGGCAGGTTCACGATAGCGATGAGGGTCTTGCCCACCAGGTCTTCTGGTTCATAGTATGCATGAATGCCAGAGAGAATCACTCTATCGGTGCCTGTGCCGTCGTCGAGGACGAATTTCAAAAGTTTCTTACTCTTCGGTACAGCGGAGCATTCTTTGACTTTCACTGCACGGAAATCGGATTTGCTGAAGGTATCGAAGTCCACGAAATCTTTGAAGAGTGGTTCGATTTCTACTTTGGAGAAGTCAATCGGCGCAGATTCTTCCACTTTCGCTGCTTCTTCGGCTGCTTTGGCCACTTTCTTTTCCAGTGCCGTTTCCGGTTTCATTGCCGGGAAGAGGAGGATGTCTCTGATGCTAGCGGAATTGGTCATGAGCATGAAGAGACGGTCAAGGCCGATGCCCAGGCCGCCGGTCGGTGGCATGCCGTATTCGAGAGCGGTGAGGAAATCTTCATCAATCGGATGGGCTTCGTCGTCGCCATGTTTCCGTTCTTCCACCTGCATTTCAAAGCGTTTTCTCTGGTCGATGGGGTCATTTAATTCGGAGAACCCGTTCGCCAGTTCGCGGCCGTAGATGTAGGATTCAAAACGAATGGTATAGCGTGGGTCGGTGGGGTCCAGCTTGGACAGCGGGGACACTTCAATCGGATGGCGAGTGATGTGAACTGGCTGGATGAGGTGTTCTTCTGCATAGGCATCGAAGCATTCTGCCAGGATTTTGCCAAATCCATCAAATTCGCTGTATTCTACATGCAGTCTATCAGCGATGGCACGAGCGTCTTCGATGGTCTTGCAAGCATCGAAGTCTTCGTGGTTTGGTGTATATTTCTTGACTGCTTCTGCCATGGTGAGTCTCGGCCACGGAGCTTTCACGTCAATTTCGGTGTCTTCGTATTTGAATTTCGTGGTGCCATAAGCAGCCATAGCGCAGGCTTCTACGATCTGTTCGGTCTGGTTGATGACGTCTTCGATGTCGCCGTAGGCCTGGTAGGTTTCAATGGCAGTAAATTCTGGATTATGACGGGTATCCATGCCTTCATTTCTGAAGTTTCTGGTGATTTCAAAAATTCTTTCGTAACCGCCCACCAACAGTCTCTTCAGATAGAGTTCTGGAGCGATACGAAGGTACATGGTCATGTCCAGCGCATTGAAATGGGTGGTGAATGGTTTGGCATTGGCACCGCCGTAGAGTGGCTGGAGCACTGGGGTTTCCACTTCGAGGAAACCGTGGTCGGTGTACCACTGACGGATAGCACGCATCATAGCCGCCCGTTTCACGAAAGTATCTCTCACTTCTGGATTGACCATCAGGTCCAAGTATCTCTGGCGATAGCGCTGTTCCTTGTCAGTCAGGCCGTGCCACTTTTCTGGGAGCGGACGGAGGGATTTGGAAAGCATAGTGAAATGAAGCACGCGAACCGTGAGTTCGCCGGTGTGGGTCTTGAATACGGTGCCTTCTACACCAAGGATGTCGCCCAGGTCGACCAGTTTGAAAAGAGCCCATTCATTTCCCGGCAGTTCATCTCTGCGGAAATAGAGCTGGATGTCGCCCATCTGGTCACGAAGCACGCAGAAAGCGGTCTTGCCCTGTCCGCGGCGAATCATGATACGACCAGCGATACGGACGTGGGTTTCGTTCTTTTCCAGTTCGTCAGCCTGTGCTTTAATATCAGAGGTATGGTGGTCCCAGTCAAATTTCTGCCCATAAGGTTCTACGCCCAGGGCACGGATTTTGTCCAATTTTTCACGGCGAATCAGCATTTGGTCATTCAGCTTCGGTCCGTTCTGGTTTACTTTTTCTGTCATACAATTTCCTCGCTTATATTTCTATATATATTTCTTTAATATAACACTATCAATGAAAATAGTTAGCATCGGTAACTGGTAGACTAGTGACTGGTGACTAGGAAAATCGTAGCCCAGTCACTAGTCACCAGCTACTAGTCACTAAATTAGTCTTCAATCTTAATAATCTTATACTTCAATACCCCATTCGGCGCTTCCGCTTCTACGATGTCGCCTGCTTTCGCACCGACCAGAGCACGGCCTACTGGAGATTCATTGGAAATCAAGCCTTCAAACGGATTGGATTCGGTACTACCTACAATGGTGACTTTTTCCTGGAGTTTTTCTTCCAGATCTTCAATCAGAACAGTAGAACCTACATCGACGCGGCTCTTGGTGCCTTTGCTGATGACCTGGGCAGTACGAATCTGCTGTTCCAGCTGTTGAATACGGCCTTCCAGGAATGCCTGGGCATTCTTTGCTTCATCATATTCGGAGTTTTCTGAAAGGTCGCCCATTGCAATGGCTTCCTTTAAACGCTGGGCAACTTCGGCACGTTTGACACTGCGAAGTTCATCCAACTCTTTCTGCATCTTTTCAAGGCCTTCTTTGGTGACCAGGGTACGCTGCATTTCTGCCATAACAATTTGCCTCTTTTCTTAAAATTTCTTTTCTTTTACTTATATAGTTGTCTCTCCTTATTCATTGGCTTCCTGTTGCTCGTTGTTTGTTTTGGAATATACAACAGGTGCAAGGAAATAAGGATTTCCTATGTAAGTCCCTGTATAGGGTCATATTTATAAGTATATATAAATGTGAATGGAGTGTCAAATGAATTTAAGAAAGGCGGCTAGTGTCTCATGGCGAGGAATCCGTGTGGAATCAATAGTGAGGAGTGAGGAATTAGGAGTGAGGAGTGGTGGTGGCGGCGCATAATATTTGGAAACGCCGCATATATATAAGGTTATTATTTTACAGATTTCTCTATTCAACATGATGATGTGTGCCGCTACCGTCAAGGTTATAAAAGGTTATGAAGGGTTATGACTCAAACTTCCCACCCGTGAAATGATGATTCATTTCGATATAATTAAGCCATTTAGCGGTTTTGAATAGAAATGATAGGTCCATAGGACCTCGCCCCCTCCGGGGGAGATGCCGTAGGCAGAGGGGGTGTATTTTTTCAGCCGAAGGCTGGTTGTATGGTTTTTATAAATACAAGGCGGTATAAATCGTAATGTTTGCATATCGCTTAGTATTCAGAAAACCATACAACCGGCCTTACGGCCGAGGGAAATGCACCCCCTCTTTTTATTTCTCCCCCGAAGGGGGAGATGCCCGATGGGCCTATCATTTCAATTCAAATACCGCTTGGTGCCAGACTACATTAGCGGGAATCAATATTTCTTAGTTGGGAAGTTTGAGTAAGGTTATTATTCTACAAAATACCTCTTTCTAGCAAACAGATGATACATCATGGTGTCAGGTTAAAAAAGGTTATACAGGGTTATGAAACTATCGAAATCCCATAACCCTACATAACCCCTTCATAACCTTGACGGTAGCAGCACACACAATCATATGGGATAGAGAAATCATCAAAATAATAACCTTAATAGAGTTGTGCCTCTTTCGAATCATGTGCTTTCTCACATCCAACCGCCATTAAAAAATAATTTTATAGGAAAAGTAAGAAAAAATATTTCATTCTCACTTATCAACTATCATTTCTCAATTCCAATACCAATTTTGGCGTTCTCCGCCTATTTCAGCCCTTCTCACCCCATTTGAGGGGCTGAGGGGGCAAATGGATGCAGAGGAAAAATTTATACTTCGTATATAATTGCATAATTATCGCAACTACATGCATAATATTCACCTCCCATTTTCTCATCCAAACCCCACAAGTCCGATAAAAAGGCCGATTTCAGACTTTCCCAAATTTTACCATGAAAAATCATGATACATTTTGATTTATCATGCCAATCCGTGGCAATTCGTGATAGATAGCATTTTCTTCCATTTTCCTTCATTTTCCTTCAAAGTCCTCAAAAGTCCATAGGAGTTCATGAGGGAAAATTTTTCCAATTTCTTGAAAAAATAGTCTTGTCATCCCCCTTCATTTATGTTATAGTGCAGTAAATAAAAATTCATCGCGCCCTGCCTCTCACGCAGTTGAGCAGCGAGCCGCTTGGATGAGCGGTCGGTTTTCTTTTAGCCCTGTTTCTTTCGCCATTAATGAAAGCAAATGGGGCACGTGCATGCCCTGATGATTTTCATGACTGCATCATCCGGTGAGATTCCGGGACAATATTTTTCCCCCGTCGTGGTCGCACACACGAATTGGATTAAGAAAGAAGGGAACAACCTTGTCTAAGAGTAAAAAAATGGGAGTGGTACAGCTCACAACAGTCACAGCAATTAACATGATGGGTTCCGGTATTATTCTTCTGCCCGCAACGCTGGCGGAAATCGGAACGGTTTCAATTTTTTCCTGGATTCTCGCCTCCATCGGCGCTACCATCCTGGCCTATGCGTTCGCTAAATGCGGTATGCATACCAAGAAGGTGGGCGGTATGGGCGGCTATGCAGAGTACCGCTTCGGTCGAGCAGGAAATTTTGTTTCCAATTTCTGCTACACCATTTCCTTGATCATCGCCAATGTAGCCATCGCCAGCGGCGTGGTGAGCTACGGTTCTTTCGTCTTTGGTTTCGACCTCTCGCCGGTCGAAGTTTGCATGTCCACCATCGGTGTCCTGATTCTGGCCGCTTCCATCAGCTTGGTAGGACCAAAGAAATTTGGGAAATTCACCTCCCTGGGCGTGGCTTGTGTAGTTCTCCCGGTCATCGGACTTCTCCTGGCTGGCGGTTTCTTCTTTGATGGAAATATTTATAGAGCCGCATGGAATCCAAACGACATGCCTTTCTATGCTTCCATGAAAGATTCCATCGCTGTCATCATCTGGGCTTTCCTGGGGTTGGAAACAGCTTGCGCCAATTCTGATACCGTTGAAAATCCAGAAAAGAATGTGCCCATCGCCGTTCTCGCTGGTACCCTTCTGGCTGGTGCTTGCTACACCACTTCCACCGCTATCATCGGCGGCCTCGTTCCTTACCAGGACCTGGCTGTATCGGGCGCTCCTTTCGGTCTCGCTTATGCTACCATGTTTGGTGAAACTGCAGGCTACATCGTGTCCTGCATGCTGGTTTGCTCCTGCTTCGTGTCCCTCACTGCTTGGCAATTCACCGTTTCCGAAGTGGCAAGAGAAGCTTCTACCATCGGCCTCTTCCCCCATTTCCTAGCAAAGGTCAACCAGTTCCGTTCTCCTTTCGTAGCCATCGGTTGCCTCGTAGCCATCCAGGTCGCTATGACTTTGGCTACCATCAGCCCAACCCTTCTCAAACAGTTCAATATTCTCATCAATTTGGCTGTCATGATCAATTTGATTCCTTACCTCCTGGCTATGGGCGCTGTTTCTGACCTGCAGAAAACCGAACAGGTACCGATCAGCAAAGCTCGCCTGGCCAATATTGCTGCTATCGTAGGCGGTATCTACAGTGTGTACGCGGTTTACGGTTGCGGCTGGACGGTCATCCTGGAAGGTGCTTTCGTCACCGCTATGGGATTCATCATTTACTTGATCGTTTCTCCCAGGCTCCGTTATGTATCGGCTACACAGATTTCCACTTACCCACCGATCGATAAGAAATAAGAAACATAAGTAAAAAGAGGAAAGCATGTCGTCTTGTGATATGCTTTCCTCTTTTTTTGTTGGTGACTAGGGACTGGTGACTAGGGACTGGTGACTGGTGACTGGTGACTGGTGACTAGGGATTAGGGATTGGGGATTGGGGATTGGGGACTAGATGACATAGTGGCATTAGCCGTAGACGTCATTTCGACCGGTCAGATTTACACAAAGTGATGATGCAGAAATAAATAGATTTGTGTCCCTGAGTGGAGAAATCTCAGTGGCACCAGCGATAAAGGCTTGATGACTGAATCCCGTTTCTGTCTTTAAGCCCTTACCGCTAGTGCTGAAGAGATTTCTCCACTCAGGGACACAAATCATTTCACAACTTCTACATCATCAAGCACAAATACGCCCGGTCGAAATGACGGAGACTGCCTACCGCCTACTGCTAACTGCCTACTGCTAACCGCTTATCGCCAATCGCCTTTCCGTTTCCTCCTTCGCTTTTCTCACAAAAGAAAGCATGTCTGGATCCAGCGGATAGCGAATGACGCAACCTGGGGAGAGAATGACTTTCTTTCCACCGGTCTGCACCAAGGTTTCGTAAATCTGGTGCTCGATTTCATTTTTATGATGGTCCGTGATGTCCATCCGTTCTAGGCCGGCCATGATGCATTTGCCTGTCATCACTTGGGCCTGGCGAATATCGGGCAACGATTCCCAAGCGTGCCAGTTGAAAATCTGGACGGGATATTTCCGAAGCAAAGGAAACATAATATTTTTCCCATGGGCATGTAGCACATTGCACCAGCCTTGAGAAGCTGCGGAGAGGACCGCCATGTCATAGGGCATGCCGTATTCCCGATACACCGATTCTTCGGTGATGTCATAGGAAGAGAGCTGGGTCGCAAAGAAAATGCCATCCGCTCCCAGTTCAATCACCCGCTGCACCAAGCCACAAGTGGTTTCGGTGATGGCTTTCAATGCCTGTTTCACCTTGGCCCCTTCTCCATTTCGGATATGTGCCAGCATGTGAGGACAGAGTTTATTGGCTGTGGTGAGAGGACTGAAAATGGTGAAAACCACAGGCACTTCGCCTTTTGTCTGGTCGAGCAACAATTTCAAATAGGTCTGCTCCCTAGCCAAAGCGCCTTCGTGCAAAGACACAGGCTGCACCTTCTCCCAGTCCTCTGGCGTCTTGACCGGTGTTTCGACGATTTTCGCCACGCCTCCCTTGGCAATGTCCGAATAATCCACCTTCGCCCCGAAGTCCTCGATACTGTACATGCCATTGTTCATGGTTTTCAAAATATCCACATCATAGGTTTTATAAAATTCATAAGTTTTTTCCGCATTCGCTGCCGGGTCCAAATCGATGCCCGGTAAATGGGACCAGAGAGAATAGGGCACTTGATCCACCATTTCTCCACGGATAGCCGCTGCGATGCGTTCTTTCTTCGTCATAGAAATAGGTTTTCTCTTTCGTGACATACATCTTTCCTTCTTTCGTTATATTTCAATAAGTATAATTTCGCTAACTGTTACAAAAGGTTATTATTCTGCTGATTTGGAAATCAAGCATAATTTTGAATACCGATACCAACAAGGTTATAAAGGGTTATTCGATTTCGTAATTTTCATAACCTTTTATATAGTGGCTGCTCGATAATTCATACGCCCAATGTTTACTGAACATAGACTGTAAAATTTTGGTATTCAAGTGCATAGAAATACGGGCTATTGTGCAGATTCCTGTGCACTCACTGTTGTTAGTTGTTTGTTGTCGGTTGTTTGACCCCAACAACCAACAACTAACAACCAGCAACAATCACCAATCCAAGTTCTTTCTATTGAAAAAACGAATTAACGAGTACTCACTATATAATAATCTGCGACGCTTCCAAATTATGTTGCGTAAATAAGTTTACACCTTATTTATCGCCCCCGTTGGGGGAGATGCCGAAGGCAGAGGGGGCTGCACCAGCGATATGAATACAAATGTTACTCAAAATATAACAGCACAACTTCCACCACTCCTCACTCCTAATTCCTCACTCCTCACTATTCCGCTGTCGATTTCTCCGCTCCACCATAACCAGCCGTATCAGAAGAAACGCCGCCGAGCATCCCACGCCGAAGTCAAGGCCCTGCCAGTACGCCGCCGGACCGTGGCCCATGACGAAATCCAGAAATAATCCCATAGGAAGACAGCACCCCCAATAAGCGATGAGCATGAGAATGAATGGCACTTTGGCATCCTTATATCCACGGAGAATGCCCTGGATCGGCGCCGCAATGTCGTCGAAAAGTTGCCAGCCCGCACAATACAAAAGAAATACTTGCGCCAGTGCCAATACTTCCGCTTCATTGCTATAGAGCCCGGTGATCCAAGACCGCATAGTGACCGTAAACGTAATGGTACAAAAAGCGGCTGCCAACGTGGTTAGTAAACCTAGCCTAGAAAATTCCCGTGCCTTGTCATATCGCTTCGCCCCCACTTCGATGCCTACTAGAATGGTCATCGCCATAGAGCAACTCATAGGCACCATGTAAATGAGGCCAGAGAAATTAAGCGCCGCTTGATGGGCTGCAATGACAGTGGTGCCAAACTTCGTGATGAAGATGATAATGAACCCAAAAAGACTGGTTTCCATGAAAATACCCAATCCATTCGGGACGCCAAGCACCATGTATTCCTTCCAGTCCTTCCGATAGCTGGCAAAAGAAGAAAATATTTCCTTTCCCCGGAACAGCTCTTGCTTCAATACCACCCATAGAAATAGGACCAATAGAAAGGCATAGGTCAAAAGCGTCGCTACCCCAGCACCGATACCGCCCAGCGCCGGTGCGCCCCATTTCCCGAAAATGAACGCATAATTCAAAAGTCCATTCACCGGAAGGGCCAAGAGGAAGAGCCGCATGGAAATAGACGTGCTGCCTACCGTATCGGTCAACGAACGAAGTGGCATGACCAGGGCTTCAAAGAAAATGGCTCCCACCATAGCCAGCATATAGTACCGCGCAATGTGCTCCACCGTCGGTGTCAATCCCAGCCCGGCCATGATGGCATCAATGCAGAAATAGTAGCCCAGGGCAAACAACATCGCAATGAGGAGTGCCAAGTACAGCCCCGTCCGCACCACCGCCGGTATTTCCTCCCGCCGCTTCTTTCCCAAGAGCTGCGCCACCATAGGCGTGCAAGCGGTTAGGATCCCCATGGAACTGGTCAGTACCGGCATGAACAAACTCGCCCCCACCGACACCCCCGCCAAATCGTCGGCACTCACATGGCCCGACATGGTACTATCCATGAAATTCATCCCCACCGTCGACACCTGGGCAATCAAGATAGGAATCATGGTGTGTATTAACTTTTTAAAATCATCAGAATGAAGATGCATATATTCTCCTTTTTTTACAATAGTATGATTCCATTATACCCTATTTTGTAAAAGGTAGGCAGTATGCAGTTAGCAGTTGGCAGTTGACAGTTGACAGATTTCTTGAAATTTGAATCTTATAAAAAAAGGAAACATTTCAGTAGTATATGACTACCAAAACGTTTCCTCTTTTAATTTTTATGAAAATTGTAAGATATAACCAGGAAGAAAACCGAGTCAGAAAACACTGCCTACTGCTAACTGCCTACTGCATACCACGTTCTATTTCATATTCGCAGCAGCCCAATCTGCTTTGAAACGAGCGATTCCAGCATCGGTCAACGGATGTTTCATGGCATCCATGAGGACCTGGAATGGAACGGTCGCAATGTCTGCTCCGGCCAGAGCGCACTGTGCGATGTGCTGTGGTTTTCTGATAGATGCAGCGATAATTTTGGTTTCGATGCCGTGAAGTTCAAACATTTCTGCAATGGTCTGAATCAGTTCCACGCCGTCCCAGCCAATATCTTCGATACGACCAACGAAGGGACTCACGAAAGAAGCACCGGCACGAGCAGCGAGAAGCGCCTGATTTGCAGAGAATACAAGGGTCACATTGGTGCGAATGCCCAGTTTCTTCAGGCCTGCTACAGCTTTCATGCCTTCCGGGGTCATCGGAATCTTTACAACCACGTGCGGATCGAGGGCTGCCAGCACCTGACCTTCTTTGATCATGCCTTCTGCATCATCAGCCAATACTTCAGCGGAAATAGGGCCGTCCACAATGGAGGCAATTTCTTTAATGGTAGAATGGAAATCTTTTCCTTCTTTCGCAATCAGGGACGGGTTGGTGGTCACCCCAGAAATAAATCCCATATCATTAGCTTTGCGAATGGCTTCTACATCGGCGGTATCAATAAATAATTCCATATTGTTTCTCCTTCTTTAGTAATGGTTGATCATTCATTTGATTTTCAACTGGCAAGAAATTTTCTGAAGAATTGTTGCGAGTTGTTAGTTGTTGGTTGTTGGAATCCAAACAACCAACAACTAACAACCAACAACAATCTCCTCCCTTTTCATGCCACTTGAGAAGTCAATAAATGCATCATCATTAAGTATATACTATTAATACATTCCATATTTTAAACTTTTTTCTAGGAAAGTCAAGGGGGAATAGTTAGCGGTTGGCGGTTAGCAGTTCGCAGTTGGCCGCTGACGGTAGACAGTTGAAGTCATTTCGACCGATGGGATTTGTGCTTGCTGCTTTTATCGTGTAGTCCAGGTCTATGTTGGACAAAAGTGGAGAAATCTTGTGACATATAACAAAAATTGCTCACTAAATGTTGCGGATATATTCCTATGAATAAAAGCGATAGTAGCACCAGCGTGTGGCCCCTTGGAGAAGGGGCGGCGAAGCCGGGGATAGAATGGCCCGAAGGAACATATTTCAGAAAAGCGGAATTTGCTTATTTGAAATAACCTAACATGGAGATTTATCTGAGTACGATGAATGTGTTTCTAGCGAAACACTCTATCCCCCCTGCCCCCTTCTTCAAGGGGGAACGATACTTACCGCTTGTCCAACATGGTTCTGAACTACACGATACATGTATCTCGCACGAATCCCGTCGGTCGAAATGACAATACGACGAATCTTCTACCACCATACACTGCCAACAGCCTACTGCTAACTGCAAACTATCAGCAATTCAAGAATTCATTAATTTTCATGCATGAAATCAATAACCCATTGATTATTCATAGAATAGCGAGTATAATCATAATAGATTTTGATAAAATATAAATCGATAGAAGAATATTTCATATTCCATCAATGCATAATCTGCCGTTGCTGATTTGTCACATTCAAGTTCCAATAAGTACCTCAATGTCATTAAGTTAAGCAAAATTTGCGATGATTTCTACTGATGTGAAGGTTACTCAGGTTTCTCAGGATGCTAAGGTCTCTCAGGTTTCTCGAATGAGCTAATAACGCCAGCGACTATTGGCACATTCGGGGAACCTTAGAACCCTTTGTACCCTTTAGCGACCTGAGTAACTTGAGCAACCTGAGCAACCTGAACAACCTAAGCAACCTGAGTAACCTGAGTAACCTGAGTAACCTGAGCAACTTGAGCAACCTTTAGAACCCTTAGAACCTTTAGAACCTTTAGCAACCTATTTTCACCACGGAGGCCTTCCATCATGAAATTAACCCTGTTAGCACTAAGCTATTTCCAAAAAACAGCGGAGCTGCAACACTTGACCCGCGCTGCGGAAGCATTGCACATTTCCCAGCCATCCCTCTCTCATACCATCAAGGTACTGGAAACGGAACTGGGCGTGCCCCTGTTTTCTCGGAGCGGCAGAAATATTGTCCTCACCCGGTATGGCGAAATTCTTCTCCGCCATACAAACCGCATCATGCAGGAACTCCACGGTGCCCAGAAAGAATTGGCGGATACGAAAGAAGCACAAAAGCTGACCGTCACCATTTCCCTCTTTGCGGCTTCCATGATTATCCCGGCCTTCCTCACCCGTTTCCGTCAGGAACACCCGGATATTCGTTTTGAAATACTTCAGCAGCACAACAAACCAGGCCAGCAGAACCAGAATCATGTGGATCTCTTCCTGTCTTCTTCCATCAACCCCATCGAGAATGATCACTCTGTGACGCTCCTCAAAGAAGACATCATGCTGGCTATGCCAGATACCGATCCTCACGCCAGAAAATCTTCTGTCAACTTGGACGAATTTGAAAAAGCAGGATTCATTTCCTTGGAAGCCGGTGCCAGCCTCCGTACCATCACCGACTTCTATTGCCGCATGGCAGGGTTCGTTCCCCACGTGGTTCTCGAAAGTGATAGCCCTATGACAGTCCGCGAATTTATCCGCGCCGGTCTGGGCGTTTCCTTCGCTCCTCGCATCACCTGGCACGGCGTAGGTGGCGATCACGTAGCCCTCGTCCCGATTGCCTCCCCCAGCTGCTCCCGCTACATTAGCCTGTCTTGGAAGAAGGGAGAAAAACTCTCTCCCCCAGCAGAAATGCTGAAACGGTATATCATTGACAATTTCTCCGACTTCGCCAGAGAATATGCCGGATTGCCGCCGGAAAGATAAACCAGTAGGCAGTTGGCGGTTAGCAGTAGGCAGTAAAAACTGCTAACCGCTAACTGCCTACTGCTAACTTTCCCACACAAAAAGCCCGCTATCGTAGCGGGCTTTTTGCGTGTGAAATTGTCTATACCAGGCGGAATCGCCGTGGTCTCGCAGTGAGTAGCTAGTGACTAGTGGACTAGTGACTAGGATATGGAATCTATTTCAAAAAGTGATTATTAATCACTTTTTGAAATAAGCGGTAAGTTTCGTCCCCCCTTGAAGAAGGGGGCTAGGGGGATAGAGTGTTTCGTTAGAAACACATTCATCGCACTCATATAAATCTCCATGTTAGGCTATCTCAAATAAGTACACTCCGCTTTTCTAAAATATGTCCCTTCGGGCCATTCTATCCCCGGCTTCGCCGCCCCTTCTCCAAGGGGCAACGCACTATTCCAGTCACCCGTATTTCATCCCAAGAACGCCATTTCAGCTTTCCAATTTTCCGTCTGTTCTTTCATGGTATGGATGAAGGCTTCTGCATGAGCCTGTTGTCTTTCTACAGACTTCGGGCCGGTGCCGCCGTAGCTTTCACGATTTTTCACGCAATTTTCGATGGTCAGTGCTTCTTTGATGTCCTCTTCAAAAAGCGGGCTCATGGATTTGAATTCATCCATGCTCATATCGAGGAGCACTTTATGATGCTCGATGCAGTAATGCACCGCATTGCCTACGACCGCATGGGCCTGGCGGAATGGAAGGCCTTTCTTTGCCAAGTAGTCAGCCATATCGGTGGCATTGGAGAAATCATTTTCCAGAACCGCTCTGGTATGCTTTCCATTGACAGTCATGGTAGAAATCATGCCAGCGTAAATATCAAGAGCGAAGTACAGGGTGTCGATGGCATCGAAGACCCCTTCTTTATCTTCCTGCATGTCCTTATCATAAGCTAGCGGGAGGCCTTTCATCACAGTCAGAAGGCCAATGAGGTGTCCATAGACACGGCCCGTCTTGCCGCGAATCAATTCGCACATATCTGGATTTTTCTTCTGGGGCATGATAGAGCTGCCGGTGGAGTAGCCGTCATCCAGTTCGATGAACTGAAATTCGCTGGTGCTCCAGTAGATGAATTCTTCGGACAGCCGAGACAGGTGCATAGCACAGATGGAAGCGAAAGAAAGGAACTGCAAGAGATAGTCCCGATCGGACACGGCGTCCAAGCTATTTCCATAAACAGAAGAGAAATGAAGGTCCTTTGCTTCTTCTTCCGGATGGGTCGGATAGGTGGTTCCTGCCAGAGCGCAGGCCCCGATAGGAGACATGTCACACATCTCATAGCAATCTTCGAGACGCTTGAAATCCCGTTCCAGCATGGCGAAGTAGGCCAGCATATGGTGAGCAAAGAGGACTGGCTGGGCCCGCTGCATATGAGTGTAGCCCGGCAGAATCACATCTTTATATTTCTTAGACGCATCGAGAAGAGCCTGTTCCACGGCAATCAACTTTTCAGCGAGACGGCCGATTTGGCGTTTCATGTACATATGAAGGTCGAGAGCGCACTGGTCATTGCGGCTGCGAGCCGTATGGAGACGAGCGCCTGCATCGCCAATGTCATTGGTGAGCTGTTTTTCGATATTCATATGAATGTCTTCGAGTTCGATGGAGAAATGAAAATTTCCTTCATCGATGTCTTTTTTGATTTTCAGCAGGCCTTGGGTGATCTTTTCCTGGTCTTCTTTGGAAATGATGCCATGGGCTGCCAGCATTTTCGCATGGGCTATGGAGCCGGCAATATCTTCCCGATACATCCGGCAGTCATAGGAAATAGAAGCATTGAAATCCAGTGCATTCTTTTCCTCCGCTTTCGTGAAGCGGCCGCCCCACATCATATCACTCATTTTTCATTCTTCTCCTTCATGAGAGCCCGAATGGTGAGCGGCAAGCCGAAGAGGTTGATAAAACCTTCTGCATCGGCCTGGTTGTATACATCATCTTCACCGAAGGTAACGAATTCTTCATTGTACAAGGAATATGGGCTTTCTGCGCCGTTGGACATGATGTTGCCCTTGTAGAGACGGAGGGTGACTTTACCAGTAACGGTTTCGGAAGTCTTATCAGCGAAAGCCTGGAGTGCTTCACGGAGTGGAGCGAACCACATGCCGTCGTAAACCAGTTCAGAATATTTGACTGCTGCTACTTCTTTGAAATGGAAGGTAGCACGGTCGAGGCACAGTCTTTCCAGTTCGGTGTGCGCATAGAAGAGAATGGAGCCGCATGGGTTTTCATACACACCACGGGATTTCATGCCCACCAGTCTGTTTTCTACCAGGTCATCGATACCGATACCATTTCTAGCACCGATGGCATTCAGGGTATTCACCAGTTCTACGCCATCCATCTTCTTGCCATTGACAGCGGTTGGCATGCCTTTTTCAAAGTCGATGGTCACGATTTCTGGTTTATCTGGTGCTTCTTCTGGATCACAAGTCACGAGATACATATCTTTGTGCGGTGCATTGGCTGGATTTTCCAGATCATCCCCTTCATGGGACAGATGCCACATGTTCCAGTCCATGGAGTATGGATATTTCTGAGCTGCCTTTTCTTCATCGGTCTGCTTTTCATCGTATTTATCAATCGGCACACCATGTGCTTCAGCGTATGCCATTTCGTCTTCTCTGGACTTCATATCCCAGATTCTCCAAGGAGCGATGATTTTCATGTGCGGAGCCAGGGCTTTGATGGTCAGTTCAAAACGAACCTGGTCATTGCCTTTGCCTGTAGCACCGTGGCAAATGGCATCGGCTCCATATTTCTTTGCCATATCTACCAGGCATTTACCGATGAGCGGACGAGCAAAAGAAGTACCCAAGAGATACTTGCCTTCATAACGGCCGTCAGCCTGGAGAACTTTGTAAGCGTATTCTTCGATGAATTCTTTCCGTACATCCAAAGTTTCTGCTACGGTCGCACCGGAAGCCAGTGCTTTCTTATGAATAGCATCGAAATCTTCTGGCTGTCCGAGATTTACGGTACAAGCGATGACTTCACAGCCATAGTTTTCTTTCAGCCAAGGAATAATAACGGAGGTGTCCAAACCACCGGAATAAGCAAGAACTACTTTTTTTACACTTTTAATATCTGTCATGATAATGCCGCCTTTCAAATAGAATATAGACAATTTCATCGGCCTTTCACAGGGGCCTTGTTTGAATATGCGATAATTATACAACTCATTGCATAAATGTGCAAGAGGAAATTTGAAATTTTTTTCATTTTTTGTGGATTTTTTCTTTTGAAAACAAGAAAATTGTCGACTATATCTAGTTGCTCTCTTTCTTTTCTATTTTATGAGAAATATTTCAGTGTATGCAGGATATGCATGTATTTCTAGGGACTAGGGATTAGTAGCTAGGGATTAGGAAATAAGTACATCTTGCGATAGTCATTCATCCGTCATTTCGACCGATGGGATTTGCGCTTGATGATTCAATCGTCTTTCTGCGACTATGTTAGACAAAAGTGGAGAAATCTTGTGTAAATAGTGACTACTCAAACTTCCCACCCGTAAAATGATGATTCATTCCGATATAATCTAAGTTATTTAGCGGCTTTGAATAGGAATGATAGGTCCGTAGGACCTCGCCTCCTCCGGGGGAGATGCCGTAGGCAGAGGGGGTGTATTTTTTCAGCCGTAGGCTGGTTGTATGGTTTTTATGAAT
>CAVBRV010000049.1:0-15835 GCA_963597965.1 Paludibacteraceae bacterium
ATGATGTAGAAGTTGTGAAATGATTTGTGTCCCTGAGTGGAGAAATCTCTTCAGCACTAGCGGTAAGGGCTTAAAGACAGAAACGGGATTTGGTCATCAAGCCTTTACCGCTGGTGCCGCTGAGTCTTTCGACTACGCTCAAGATGACGAAACCTCAGGGACACAAATCTATTTATTTCTGTGCCATCACTTTGTGCAAATATGACTGGTCGAAATGACGGTTTCGGTGCTACCGTTTTCCTGATTTAATGACATTGTCCGGAGAGGGAGATGCCCGATGGGCCTATCACTTCAAATTAAATACCGTTTGATTCAAACAACCGACAACCAACAACAAACAACAAAATTTTAGGGATGAAGATTCACAGAAAAAACGATATAATAAAATAGAAATGAAATGAGTTGTTTGATTCAAACAACCAACAACTAACAACCAACAACACTGTACAACAAAGAAAGGAAACAACCTATCATGATTCATGAAATTCATTCAGAAGCAGATTTAGATAAATACATTGCCGATGCGAAGGGCTATGTGCTTTTGGACCTCTGGGCCGCTTGGTGTCGCCCCTGCCAAGTCATGGCGCCCTCTTTCCAAGCGGTAGAAGACCATTTTGCCGGCAAGGTCAGCTTGGTGCGCATGGAAGTGGACGAAATGGAAGAACTGGCGGAAGGATTTGAACTCCAGGGTGTGCCTACTTTTATTCTTTATAAAGATGGAGAAGAACAGGGACGGATCATCGGCTATCGGATGAAGAGTAAGTTCTTGGAAGAAGTGGGAGCTTTGGTGACTAGTGACTAGTGACTGGTGACTAGGGATTAGGGATTAGTAGCTGGGGATTAGGGTTACCGAATGTGCCTATGAATGCTAGCGCCATCAGCTCGTTCGAGAAACCTTTAGAACCTTTAGAACCCTTAGAATCTTTAACATAGAAATCATCGTATATTTCGCTTAACCTAATGGCATTGCCTTTGAACATATACGTCATTTCGCACAAATAGGACCGATCGAAATGACGAGACATTTCCTTTCCAATCCCTAATCCCTAATCCCTAGCTACTAGTCACCAGTCACCAGTCACCCAGCTCCCTTGAAAATCTCAACTTCCCATCCACTTTGGAAAATAATCGAAATTTCTTCTTGCAATCTATATCTCTCTTTGTTATAATAGCAAAGAATTATCTATGTAGTTGAAATGAGGTGCAACAAGTGAAGAAGGGAATTCATCCGGATTATCATCCAGTCGTTTTCCGTGATATCGGTGCTGACTACTCTTTCCTGACCCGTTCTACAGCAACTTCCAACCAGACTGTAAAATGGGAAGATGGCAATGAATATCCGCTGATCAATATTGATATCAGCAGCAAATCCCATCCGTTCTATACAGGACAGCAGCGTTTCGGTAAGGCTCGTGGCCGTATCGAAAAGTTCAACAAACGTTACGGAAAAACAGCAGAATAAGGAACAGGGCGAAGGCCCTGTTTTTTATTTACCCTTTTTGATGGTTGTTAGTTGTTGGTTGTTAGTTGTTAGTTGTTAGTTGATAGTTGTTGGTTTAAGGTTTAGGGGTTAGGGGTTAAACCATAAACCCTAAACCAAATCATATTCTGAATTTCCGCTTATTGACACAATCGAACATGATACAACAATTCAAACAACCAACAACCATCAACCTTTTTGACAATGAAAATTTGAAGTAACAAACAGTCACTTTTTAGATATTTCAACTATTTCATGGTATACTAATGAGTAGTCATTTTTTGAATTAAATTGTTGGCTGTTAGAACCCAAACAACCAACAACAGACAACCAACAACATTTTTTAGGAGACGACAATGCAAACATCGAAACTCGACGGCATGGAAGCCAGATATATTACCTTAGAAGACCAGCTCAGTGACCCTTCCGTCATTGCGGACCAGAACAAGTGGCGGGCTCTTTCCAAGGAACACTCCGATTTGGGAGAAATTGTATTTAAATATAGAGAATACAAAGAGGCCTGCCAGGAAATTCAGGACGCTTTGGATATTTTGGAAGATAAATCCCAGGCCGATTTGCATGAATTGGCGAAGGAAGAAATGAAAGAGGCGGAAGACAAGAAAGCCGCTCTGGATTTGGAAATTCACAAGATGCTGATTCCGAAAGACCCCAATGATGGGAAGAACGTCATCTTGGAAATTCGCGCTGGCACCGGCGGAGAGGAAGCAGCCCTTTTTGCGGCAGACCTGCTCAAAATGTATTTGAAATTTGCGGAACGGAAGGGCTGGAAGGTGGAAATCGCCGATGCCAATGAAACGGATTTGGGCGGTTTCAAGGAAGTCACTTGCACCATCGATGGGAAGAATGCTTATTCCATTTTAAAATTTGAAAGTGGTGTCCATCGGGTGCAGCGTATTCCAGAAACAGAAAGTCAGGGCCGTGTTCATACGTCGGCCGTCACAGTAGCGGTGCTGCCAGAAGCAGCGGATGTAGATATCGAAGTGCGCCGCGAAGATTTGCGTATCGACGTGTACCGTTCCTCTGGTGCCGGCGGTCAGCATATCAATAAGACCTCTTCCGCTATTCGTCTCACCCATTTGCCCACGGGCATGGTGGTGACTTGCCAGAACGAACGTAGTCAGCGGCAGAACAAGGAAAAGGCACTGCAGATTTTGAAGTCTCGTCTCTATGACCAGGCCATGCGGGAATCTCAGAGTAAAGAAGCGGCAGACCGCAAGAGCCAGGTGGGGAGCGGGGACCGTTCGGAACGGATTCGCACCTACAATTATCCCCAGGGGCGCGTGACGGACCACCGCATCAATATGAGTATTTATCAGCTCGATGATTTCATGAATGGCAATATGGATGCCATCCTGGACCGTCTCATGGAAGAAGATTTGGCCCGTCGCATGAAAGCGAGTGAAGAAAATGGCCGGTAATACCATTTGGACCATCAAAAAACTGATTGATTGGACTACCCAGTATTTCAAAAATCATGCCATCGAGGACCCGCGTCTCGATGTGGAACTTCTCTTGTCCCACGTTTTGAAGAAACAGCGCATTTTCCTTTACACCGATTTCGATGAAATTGTCAATCCCGAAGAATTGGCGCAATTCAAAACCTATATCCAAAAGCGGGTAAAGGGAATTTCCACCGCCGCTATCATTGGGGAAAAAGATTTCATGGGACTGACCTTCCATGTGAATGAAAATGTGCTGATTCCTCGGCCCGACACAGAAACGTGGCTAGAAAAGGTGATTCAGTACCATCGTGGCACGCCCGATATCGAAGTGGCTGACCTGGGAACTGGCAGCGGTGCCATCCTTTTGAGTTTCCTCTACTATTGCAAAGAGGCCAAAGGGGTAGGCATCGATATTTCCCCGAAAGCCTTGGAAGTGGCGAAAGAAAATGGGGAACAGCTGAAGCTCTCTGACCGGGCCGACTGGATCGAGGGGGATTACATCGATGCTTTGCCCGAAGGGAAATGGTACGATGGGATTCTCACCAATCCGCCCTACATTCCCCATGATGATATAGCGAGCCTCGCTCAAGAAGTGAAGAGCGAACCCCTGCTGGCTTTGGACGGTGGCACCGATGGTCTTACCTTCTATCGCCGACTGGCGGAAAAAGCAGCGGACCATTTGAAGCCCGGCGGATTCCTAGCCATGGAATTTGGCATCCATCAGTGGGAAACGATTTTGGATTTGTTCAAGGCCACCGGTCAATTTGAGGACTTTGAAGTCATCAAAGATTATGGCGGCATTGAACGGGCGATATATTGTAAAAAAGTAGGCAGTTAGCAGTTGGCAGTAGGTAGTGATTCAAGGGATTAGGGATTAGTAGCTAGGGATTAGGAAATACATAGGCATGAGGTTTGTTTACTGCTAACTGCCAACTGCCAACTGCCTACTGCTAACTAAAAAGGAAGTCATCATGTTTACAGAAAAAGTGAAAGTCGATAGTGACTACTATACAAACAAAGTGCATGAACTAGGCCGCATCATCCGAGAAGGGGGGCTGGTGGCTTTTCCTACGGAGACGGTCTATGGGCTTGGTGGAAATGCGCTAGATGGCAGCGCGGCGAAGAAGATTTATGCTGCCAAAGGGCGTCCCTCCGATAATCCCCTCATCGTCCATGTGGCAGATCCATCGGAAGTGAGGAAATATGTACAAGACGTGAGCCCTCTGGCGGAGAAGTTGATGCAGAAATTCTGGCCGGGACCGCTGACCATTGTATTTCCGAAAAAGGAAATCATCCCCATGGAAACCTCCGGCGGCCTTTTGACGATTGCTATGCGCTGCCCCCGAAGTGAAGCCACCCGTGCTCTCATCCGTGCGGCGGGCGTGCCCATTGCGGGACCCAGTGCGAATATTTCCACTCGCCCCAGCCCGACCACCGCAGACGATGTGCTCCACGATATGAATGGCCGCATCCAGGCCGTCATCGATGGGGGGCCTTGCCAGATTGGTTTGGAATCCACCGTCATTGGGCTGGAAGGCAACCAAATTGTGATTTATCGCCCAGGCGGCATCACGCTAGAAATGCTCTCCGAAGTGGCACCTACGACGGTGGATAGTGCACTGGCTTCTGAAAATAGCCACCCCAAAGCACCGGGCATGAAGTATCGCCACTACGCTCCCTCTGCGCCGCTCACGGTGTATACAGGAAATACGGAGAAAGTGGTGGAGGAAATATCTTCTTTTGCGAAGAAGAATGATATGACCTATGGCTTCTTCGTCAGCAAAGAAACGGCCGCTCTCCTGCCAAAGGATTTACCGCTTTTCATCTGGGGGAAGCGCTCTGATAAAGAGAGTTTTGCTCATAATCTTTTCTCTGGACTTCTCTATTTCAATAAGCATCCCGTGGATCGGATTATTGGAGAAGGAACCGATACGAAGGGATTGGGACTGGCTATTATGAACCGATTGACTAAAGCGTCGGGATACCATATTATTGTGGAAGAACGGTAAGAGATTTGAGTGCGTAATGCGAAGTGCGTAGTGCGTAATGGTGGTGCGGCGCGTCAAATTTGGAAGCACCGCTCTTTTTATATAAGGGATAAGGGATTAGTAGCTAGGGATTAGGAAATGTTAGCAGTTAGCAGTTGGCTGTTAGCAGTATGAGTTTAACGGTATTTTTTACAAGCGTCATTTCGACCGGTCGCATTTTCGCAAAGTGATGATACACAAATTCATTTATATCGTCTTTTTCATTTCACACAAATAGGATCGGTCGAAATGACGGATGGAGATGAAATCGCTCTCTTCACTTAACAGCATTTTTTAGAATCTAAAGAATCATAGGAAATAATAAATTCCGTGTACGACGATAGAAAGAAACTGAACTTTGAGACGAAAGGTTCAGTTTCTTTTTTTATTTCTCTGTTGTATACTGATAGTGAATGATTTTATATAGTGACTGGTTGTTAGAATTCAAACAACAGACAACTAACAACCAACAACATTAGATTCAAACAGTCACGATAATTTTCTTTACAAGGGGAAGGGTGCACATCATGAAAATTGCCATTGCCAGTGATCACGGCGGATATGAATTGAAAGAATCTTTGAAGAAACATTTGGATGAAGAAAAGGTGGAATACATCGATTGCGGGACCGACAGCACCGCATCTTGTGATTATCCAGATTATGCAGAGAAGGCTTGTAAGCTGGTGCAGCAGGGGGATGTGACCTATGCGGTTTTGATTTGCGGTACCGGTATCGGCATGTGCATTGCGGCGAACAAGATGAAAGGCATTCGGGCCGCTCTTTGCGGAGATACCTTCTCTGCTCATTTCACCAGAGCTCACAATGATGCGAATGTCATGACCATGGGCGCTCGCGTGGTAGGACCGGGCTTGGCAGAATTTATTCTCGATGAATTTTTGAAAACGCCTTTTGAAGGCGGACGTCATGCTCGTCGTATCGGGAAGATTGCAGCCATTGAAGAGAGAAATTAAATAAAGGTTTCTCATGGTGCTAAGGGTTCTAAAGGTTCTCAAGGTTCTAAAGGGGCCCGAATGAGATAATAACATCAGCGTTCATTGGTTTATTGGAGAAACGTGAGAACCTTTTGTACCCTTAGAACCTTGAGAACCCTTAGAACCTTGTTATCCTATGAATCAAACCATTAAACAGGGAAGAGGAACAATAAAATGTACGAAGATCTAAAGAAACAAGCCAGAGCGGCTTTGGAAGAATTGTGCGACATCGCCCAGTTCCGCAAGGGAAGTCTGCTGGTGATTGGTGGTTCTTCTAGTGAAATCCGGGGCGGTCATATCGGGAAAGATAGTTCCTATGAAGTAGGAACTGCTGTGGTGACTACTCTTATAGAAGTCGCAAAGGAAAAGGGCTTGCACCTGGCTTTTCAGTGCTGTGAACATTTGAACCGGGCCCTCATTATGGAACGAGAAGAAGCCGAAAAGCGGGGCTATCAGGAAGTGACGGTAGTGCCCTGGCTTCATGCAGGCGGTGCTTTCTCCACCAATGCTTTTTATCATTTCCAGGATCCAGTGGCCGTAGAAGAAATCAAAGCCGATGGGGGCCTCGATATCGGTCTCACCATGATTGGCATGCATTTGAAACGAGTGGCTGTACCGGTTCGTCTGACGAATAATCATATCGGCGAAGCCTTGGTGGTAGCGGCAAGGACACGTCCACCGCTGATTGGCGGAGAAAGGGCGCACTATAAAAGAGAGCAGTGAGAAGAAGTGACTGGTAGACTGGTGACTCGTGACTGGGAAGGGCTATTATTTCCCTAGCCTATCAGTCACTAGTCACTAGTCTACCAGTCACAGTTTTGCAAATATGGGACTAGTAATTTTGTGTCTATCGTGCTATACTGTCTTACGTAATACATCTGAATGAAACAGAACTCAAGGAAGAGCTTAGGACGAAAGGGTCTTGAGCTCTTTTATCATTGGTATATTGGTTGTTAGTTGATGGTTGTTTGTTGTTGGCTGATCCGCCGAGTTCGTTGGTGAATAATTTGCCATGTTCAAAGTGACATTGGTTTAAGGTTTAGGGTTTAAGGTTTAACCCATAAAACTTAAACCAAATACTATTTGGGATTCCGCTTGCTGACACAATCGAACATGGTATATAAATCCTAACAACCAACAACAAACAACCAACAAACAATATATGCATCAAAAAGATACTTCTATTTCAAAAATAGATGCATTATGTGAGCGTGTATGGTACAATATATCTACATGAAGCAGAGAAAGTGTATGTTTCAAAAATAAGTAAGATATGTCGTATACGATTTAGTGAATGCTCGTTCCTTCCTATTTCCCTGGAAAGAAATGGGTGGAACGATTCTTGCTGGTTGTTATTATTTCAAACAACAACCAACAACAATTTCATAAAACAAAAGGAGAGATTCAAATGCAGCATTTAAAAGAAGACAAGGCCGTCTATGAGGCCATTCAGGAAGAACTGAACCGCCAGAGAAATAAACTGGAAATGATCGCTTCGGAAAACATCGTCAGCTACGCTGTCATGGAAGCACAGGGAAGCGTTCTCACCAACAAATACGCTGAAGGCTATCCGGGAAAGAGATACTACGGTGGCTGCGAATTTGTAGATAAAGTAGAACAGCTGGCTATCGATAGAGCGAAGGAACTTTTCGGCACTGAACATGTCAATGTACAGCCCCATTCCGGCTCCCAGGCAAACTTTGCTGTATACTATGGCCTTTTGAAACCAGGAGACACCATGATGGGCATGAACCTCACCGATGGGGGCCACCTGTCTCACGGCAGCCCAGTCAATATTTCCGGTAACTATTTCCACGTGGTTCCTTACGGCGTCAGAAAAGAAGACGAACTCCTCGACTATGACGCTATGGAAAAGACCGCGAAAGAAGTACAGCCGAAACTCATTATCGGCGGCACTAGCGCTTATTCCAGAATCATTGATTTTGAAAGAATTGCTGCTATCGCTCATGAAGTGGGGGCCCTCTTCATGGTAGACATGGCACACTTCGCAGGCCTCGTCGCAGGCGGCGAATATCCGAGCCCGGTGCCGTGGGCTGACATTGTGACCACTACCACTCACAAGACCCTCCGTGGCCCGAGAGGCGGCATCATCATGTGCAAAGAACAGTATGGCAAAGCCATCGACAAAGCTGTATTCCCAGGCATGCAGGGCGGCCCGCTGATGCACGTCATTGCGGCGAAGGCTGTGGCATTCGGTGAAGACCTGTCCGATGATTTCAAACAGTATGCAAAACAGATCAAAGCCAATGAAAAAGTTCTCTCCGATGAACTTCAGAAGAACGGCATCCGCGTCGTTTCCGGCGGCACCGATACCCACGTGCTCCTGGCTGATATGAAAGCCATCGGCATCACTGGTAAAGTGGCTCAGACTGTACTGGATGAAATCGGCATCACTGCCAATAGAAATACCATTCCATTTGAAACCCTGTCTCCCTTCGTCACCAGCGGCATTCGTCTCGGCTCCCCCGCTCTGACCACCCGCGGTCTCAAGGAAGCAGATTTCAAAGAAATCGCTGACATCATTGCTACAGTTGTGAAGAATCCAGAAGACGCTGCAATCAAAGCAGATTGCGCTAAACGAGTTCATGCACTCTGCGTGAAATATCCGCTGTATGAAGATCTGTAATCAGTAGGCAGTTGGCAGTAAGCAGTTTGCAGAAATAGAGAGGCTATGTAATGAGGAACATTTCATTGCATAGTCTTTTTTGCATGCTTTGGGATTAGTGACTGGTGACTGGTGACTGGGAGAAATGTGATTCCAGTGACTAGTCACCGATACTAATCATTTTCGTTTATGTTGGTGCACGGAGTGCGTGGAGTTTACTGCCAACTGCCAATTGCCAATTGCCAACTGCCAACTGCCAACTGCTAACTGCCAATTGCCAACTGCCAACTGCCAACTGCCAACTGCCAACTGCTAACTGCTAACTGCTAACTGCCTACTGCTAACGCTTTTCCTAATTCCTAAGTTCACAAACGAAATCAGCACAACCATCAAATCTATGATATAATGGAAAAAGTTATTACTATCTTATTACAGGAATATAAGGAGGCGATGATATGGGCAAGAAAAGCATAATTGCCATCATTATTGTACTCTTGATCGCTCTCGGTGGGGGATATTTTTGGTACCAGCAGGCGCATCAGGAGAAGAAAGCGAATTACACCCTAGGAAATGTGAAACGAGACAATATTTCCTTATCCATCGATGCCACTGGGACCATTGAACCGGTCAATAGTGTCGACCTGTCTGCGACGGCTTCGGGCACTTTGGAAAAAGTGTATGTGAAACAGAACGAAAAAGTTACCAAAGGCCAAGTACTGGCGATGATCGAATCGAAAGCGCTGACTTCTACCATGAAACAGACCCAGAATACCTTGGATAACAAGGAATCCTACTATAATCGTCTGAATCATCTCTATGAACAGGGCGCGATTTCCTACCAGGAAATGGACAATGCCCGTTTGGAGTACGAAAATGCCCAGGCCGCTTATGACAAAGCCCAGGCTGACGTGAATGATACGGTCATCACTTCGCCTATGGACGGCACCGTCATTGGGGAACCGATGAAAGAAGGGGAAACTGTTTCTCAGGGCCTTTCCAGTCAGATGGTCATCGTGTCCGTGGCCGACCTGTCTTCTATGCGCATCGAACTTCTGGTAGATGAAACGGATATTGGCGAAGTGGCGGAAGGTCAGGGCGTGGAATTTACGGTAGATGCCTATCCGAACAAGACGTTCCACGGTGTGGTGTCCGATATTTCTAAGAAACAATACTCCTCTAGCTCGTCTTCGTCTAGTAGCTCTAGCTCCGTGGTTTACTATACGGTCTATGTGGACATCAATAAGGATGAATTGGACGGTCTCTATCCATCCATGACCGCCCGCGCCACCATCAAAGGCCGGGAAAGTGAAAATGCACTGACCATTCCAGTCACCGCCATTCGCAGCGATTCCGAAGGTTCTTATGTATACGTGAAAAATGGGCCTGATGTGACCAAGACTTACGTGAAGACCGGTATTTCTACGGATAAAGAAATTGAAATCACCAGCGGCCTCAACGAAGGGGACCAGATTGTGGTCAGCGGCACCGTGTCTGGCGAAAACGCGACACCGACGAATAAGAACCAGCGGCCCCATGGACCAGGAGGACCGGGCTGATGGCAAAGGAAAAACAATCGCCTGAAGTCATCAAGTTGACGGATATCGGGAAAAGTTACTATATCGGGAAACAAGAAGTCCCGGTTCTTACGAAAATCGACCTCACCATCCGAAAAGGGGAATTTGTTTCCATCATGGGCCCGTCGGGGGCGGGAAAATCGACCCTCATGAACATTCTGGGCTGCCTCGACCGTCCCACTCGCGGTTCTTACAAACTAGATGGTGACGAAGTAGCCACCCTGGGAGATAGTGAGCTAGCCTATACTAGAAATCGGAAAATCGGTTTTGTTTTCCAAAGTTTCAATTTGCTCCCGAAACTTTCCGCTTTGGATAATGTGATCCTTCCCATGATTTATGGAAATGTATTCAAAAATGAACGGAAAGAACGGGCCACTCGCATGTTGGAATCCGTGGGCTTGGGAGACCGCATTGACCATATGCCGGCCGAAATGTCCGGCGGTCAGCGGCAGCGCGTCGCCATCGCCAGAGCTCTCATCAATGACCCGGCCATCATCATGGCCGACGAACCGACAGGAAACTTGGACAGCAAATCCACCAGAGAGGTGATGGAAATATTCTCCCGCCTGTACCAGGAAGGGAAAACCATCATCTTAGTTACCCACGAACCGGATGTGGCCGCCTATGCGACAAGGCATGTGATTTTGTCTGATGGGCATATTAGTAAGGACATTGTAGGGAAGTTTGGTGACTAGTGACTGGTGACTAGTGACTAGTCTACGATTTTCCTAGTCACCAGTCACTAGTCACCAGTCACCAAAATCATTTTCATAGAAAATGAGGTAAATCTATGACCAATATTTACTTTGAAAGCGTGCTCATGGCATGGAGCTCCATCGTCAGCAACAAAATGCGATCCCTGCTGACCATGCTAGGGATTATCATTGGCGTGGCGGCGGTGATTGCCCTCATGTCCATCGGCTATGGCGTGCAAAACTCCATCAAAAACGATATTTCCAGTCTGGGGTCCAATACCATCACCATCACCCCAGGTACGGGGCGAAAACCAGGCATTCACGTAGCGGCCGGTTCTATGCAAAACTTGACCTACAAAGATTACCTGGCTATCAAAAATTTGCCAAACATTACCTATGCGGCTCCTATTGTCAATGGCAGCTACCTGGTGGTGAATGGAAACAAGAACTGGACCACCCGCGTCTACGGTTGCACCACAGACTACGCCACCTTGTCCAATTTGAATACCCAAGAAGGCCGCTTCTGGACCGAACAGGAATACAACGCCCGCGCCAGAGTGTGCGTCATCGGGAAAACCGTTGCTACTGGCCTCTTTGGCTCAGAAGACCCGGTGGGGCAGAAAATCCGTATCAATGGGGATCCCTTCACCGTCATTGGTTTGCTAGAAGAAAAAGGGTACTCCTTCATGGACCAGGACGATCGCGTCATGTGCCCCTTCACCACCATCCAGGAACGCATGCTGCACATCACCTACGTGCACAACATCGTCATTTCCTCGGACAATAGTGCCGACCTGTCCCAAATCGAGTCGGACGTGACGAACCTTCTCCGTACCCGTCATCGCATCACCACCGGCACCGATGATGACTTCTCCATCCAGAACTCCCAAGATCTTTTGAAAACCATGGAATCCACCACCCAGACATTGACGATTTTCCTGGGAAGCGTGGCAGCTATTTCTCTTTTGGTTGGCGGTATCGGCATCATGAACATCATGCTCGTCTCCGTCACAGAGCGCACGAAGGAAATCGGCATCCGCAAAGCCCTAGGCGCGACGTATCACATGATCATCGTCCAATTCCTCATCGAATCGGTCACCGTCAGCCTGGCCGGCGGTTTCTTGGGCATTGCGCTGGGCATAGGATTGGCGGAACTTATTCCTCATGTCAGCACACTCAGCACCCTCGTCACAGTGACGCCCATTGTGGGTTCTTTCTTCTTCGCTGTCATGATTGGCTTGGTCTTCGGCATTTATCCAGCCCAAAAAGCAGCGAAACTCAATCCGATTGATGCATTGCACTATGAATAAAGTCGGCAGTTCGCAGTCGGCAGAAAAAAGCGGCTATGAAATGAGTGAAGTCTTGTTTCATGGTCGCTTTTGTTGTTAGTTGTTGGTTGTTAGTTGTTTGGTCCCAACAACAAACAACTAACAACCAGCAACAATCACGAATCCGATTTCTTACCAGTTAAAAAGTAAATGAATGATTACTCATTTTGACAATGAGCATTTCATTGACGAAGCGAAATGGCTAATCTATAATAAGAATTATAGATTAGCCATTTTATGCTTGTAAGTTTTTGAAAAAACTTTTAGAACTACTTAGCACAAGTAATGTTATTAAGTTAAGCGAAATATACGATGATTTCTGCTGGGGTAAAGATTACTCATGCTTCTCGAATGAGTTAATGACGCCAGCGACTATCGGCACATTCAAGGAACCTTAGAACCTTGAGAACCCTTAGAACCCTGAGCAACCTGTAATTTCTAGCGGAATTATCCCTGCTAACGCAAATCCTTAACTTAGCAACATTGTCTCATCATAAGAAAGGTGATAACACATGGAATACATTCATCGTCATATAGAGAAAAAAATAAAAGAAGCCCAGTCCATGTTCAAAGCCGTCCTGGTCACGGGAGCTAGGCAAGTGGGGAAATCGACTTTGCTGAAATATATCTCCACCGATTTGCCCTACTTGACCTTTGACGACCCCATGCTTTTGAACCAAGCGAAAATGGAACCGGGCTTGTTCTTTAGAAACCATCCCTATCCGTTGATTTTGGATGAAGTGCAATATATTCAAGAATTATTTTCTTATATCAAAATGGCTTGCGATGGGACGGAAGAGAAAGGGCTATTTTCCCTGACCGGTTCTCAATCCTTCCAACTGATGAAGCACGTGTCGGAATCCTTGGCCGGGCGCATTGCTATTTTTGAATTGGCTGGGCTTTCGATGCGAGAGATTCACCGTATTTCCTTTGACCAGCCTTTTATTCCAACCGAAAACTATATCAAGAAAAGGGGCCAATCGGTCCTGCCTTACCAGAATGTATGGCACTACATCCATCGCGGAAGTTATCCGGCTTTGTATGAAAACGAAATGGACTGGCAGCTTTTCTATTCGTCCTATGTGCAAACTTACCTTAGCCGAGATGTGAATGATTTGACGAGAGTCAAGGACCATATGAAATTTATGCGCTTCCTGACGGCTATGGCAGTCAGAAGCGGGCAGCTTTTGAATTATGCGAAAGTGGCAGAGCAGGCTGATATTTCCGCCGCCACAGCGAAAGAGTGGACCTCTATCTTAGAAGCCTCGGGATTGATTTATATTTTGCAACCTTTTTCCAATTCTGCTTTGACAAGAGCCATCAAAACGCCGAAATTGTATTTCCGAGATACGGGACTGGTTTGTTTCCTGACCAAGTATCAGACTGCAGAAACAGCCATGAATGGCGCTTTGGCTGGGCAGCTCTTCGAGACATTCGTGGTTTCAGAAATATTGAAATCTTTCTCAAATGCGGGTATTGATTATCGGATGAATGTCACTTATTATCGAGGAAAGGACAAATCGGAAACCAAGGAATCAGAAATTGATTTGATGATCGAAGAGGGAGATACCATTTACCCAATAGAAATCAAAATGTCCGCCAATCCGAAACTGACTATGACAAATACCTTCGATGTGATTGATAAAATCAAGGGAAAGAAACGAGGGCTGGGCGTGGTGCTTTGTATGTATGACAAGCCGTTGTGGCTCAATGAAAGAACCATCGCTTTGCCAGTGGAATATGTGTGAGTGGTTGTATTAAGGGGTTGAGTCAGTCGGTATTCTTCCGATAGAAGTTACAGGTTGCTCAAGGTTCTAAAGGTTAAAGGTTCTAAGGGTACTCAGGTTTCTCGAATGTGCCTATGAATGCTAGCGTTATCAGCTCGTTCGAGAAACCTTTAGAACCTTTAGAACCTTGAGTAACCTGAGGAACCTGAGAAACCTGTAATCTCTATCGGAAGAATACCTACTGACTCAAATCTAATTAGTAGCGATTTATAAATAAGAGAGGAGCATAAACAATGAATTGTCCATCTTGTGGGAAACCCGTCCATGAAGGAGACTCTTTTTGCCGAAATTGCGGTGCCCCATTACCTAAAGACTCGCCGGCATCTAACAATGGATTTGCTGGAAATCAAGGTCCCGATTCGGTAGCTCATCCTCTGCCCAAGAGAGAAGAAACGTGGCAAGAGAAATATCTGACAGCAAGAGGGCGTTTGAATCGGAAGCGGTACATTCTGCGGAGTTTGTTTTTGTACGTCATAGCCTTTATTTTGACCTTCTTTATTGGAATTCTAGTTCTGCTTCTGACCGGTCCCGGCGGAATGGATGGCGTCACGGTGGTATTGCAATTACTCTTTGGCGTACTGGGGGCCATGCTTGGCATTCGCCGGCTCCATGATTTGGGGCATTCTGGCTGGTGGTGGCTTTTGGCCTTTGTGCCGGTGCTCAATTTCATTTTGGGAATTTACCTGATATTTTTCAAAGGAGAAACAGGGCTGAATCGTTTTGGGCCGGATCCATTGCAGTAGGAAATGAGTAGGTGTGCAGGATGGAAAAGAATAACGTAGAGTTTTTGCTGTATCAGGCCGCTAAAGAAAATATACATGTCCAGGCGATGATATCGAAGGAAACCATTTGGTTGACGCAGAAGTCTATGGCGGAATTGTTTGGCGTAGGGGTTCCAGCTATTAACAAACATCTGAAAAAGATTTTTGAAGAAGGGGAGCTTGACGAGAAAGTGGTTATTTCCAAAATGGAAATAACCACTGAACATGGTGCGATACCGGGAAAATACCAAAGTAAATTGACGGCTTTCTATAATTTAGATGCCATTATATCTGTAGGGTATCGGGTTAATAGTCAAAGAGCAACCCAGTTCCGTATATGGGCAACCCGTGTGCTTCGAGAGTACATGCGGAAAGGGTTTGTGATTAACAAGGAACGGATGGAACAAGGAAGCGATTATTTCGATCACGATTATTATCGTGAACTTCTTGAAACGGTACGTTCTATTCGGGCCAGTGAAAGGCGTGTCTGGCAGCAGATTACAGATATTTTTGCGGAGTGCTCTATTGATTATGATAAAACTTCTCAAGAGGCACATGATTTTTATAGCATGGTGCAGAATAAATTCCACTATGCCATTACCCATCGAACGGCAGCAGAGATTATTTATGAAAAAGCTGACCATACCCAGCCACATATGGGGCTATCCACTTGGAAGCGGGCCCCGGAGGGACGGATTCTGAAATCTGACGCTTTAGTGGCTAAGAATTATTTATCTCCTGATGAAATTAGAAAACTGGAACGCACGGTATCGTCTTTTTTTGACCATGTAGAGCGAGTGATTGAAGAGGAACATGCTTTTACTATGCAAGAATTTGCTAAGACAGTAGATGCTTTTTTGCAATTTTAGCGGTATCAGGTGCTACAGGGGAAGGGAAATATTTCTTCTGAAAAAGCGAAGGCGAAGGCGTCACATGAATATGATATTTTCAACAAGACCCAGGTTATTGAATCGGATTTTGATAAATTTTTGAAGGAAATGCCTGACGTATATGGGGCAAGGAAATAATACTTGGTGAATGGTGACTGGTAGCTAGTGGCTAGGGATTAGGGATTAGGTTAGCCCTTCGGGCAGGTTATTAT
>CAVBRV010000050.1:0-15501 GCA_963597965.1 Paludibacteraceae bacterium
TAGTGGCTGCTCGATAATTCATACGCCCGATGTTTACTGAATATATGCAGTAAAATTTTGGTATTCAAGTGCATAGAAATACGGGCTATTGTGCAGATTCCTGTGCACTCACTGTTGTTAGTTGTTTGTTGTCGGTTGTTTGGCCCCAACAACAAACAACTAACAACCAGCAACAATCACCAATCCGAGTTCTTGCTATTGAAAAAACGAATTAACGAGCACTCGCCATGTAATGTTTATTGCTTACAAAAATCGGCGAGCATATAGAAACGGATACAGGTAAGTTGAGACTCTAGCCATATAAGAGTAATTCGATGCGCTCGCCGGCGACCATTACGCACTACGCACTTCGCATTACGCATTATCAAAAGGAGAGGTGTTTTATGTACAATAATATCGTCGTCTATTGCGGTTCCCATTTCGGAAATAACCCCGCCTATGCTTCCTTTGCAGGCCAACTGGGTGAAGCCCTGGGGAAGGGCGGATTTCATATGATTTACGGCGGCGGCACGGTAGGCCTCATGGGCATTTGCGCCGACGCCGCTATGGCAGCTGGTGGGAAGGTGACCGGTATCATCCCGGAAGTTTTCATTGCGAAAGAACAAGCCCATCGGGGCATCACAGAACTGATTGAAGTAGAAAACATGACCATTCGCAAACAAAAAATGATGGAAATGGGAGACGCCTTCATCGTCCTCCCCGGCGGATTTGGCACTTTAGAAGAACTGGCAGACACCGCGAACCACTACCACATCTACGGCGATCCCATCCACCAGCCGCCCATCCTCATCGTCAATCTGGAAGGCATTTACGATGGACTAGAAGCTCAAATGCAAGCCTGGGACGAAGCGGGATTTATTGAGCCGAGTGAATGGGGAAATATTCATTTCTGCCATAGTCTGGATGAGGTCATGGGAGTGATAAGTCAGCAGTAGGCAGTTAGCAGTTGGCAGTTTGAGATTTAGGGATTGGGGATTAGTAGCTAGGGATTAGGAAATAGTGATTCTAGCGGATGTTTCACTAGCGTCTTGTCTCCCCCGTCGGGGGAGAATCAAAGAGGGGGCTGCTCTAGCGGTATGAAACGATATGTTATTCCAATCGAACACGGTCATGTCCGCTCCTAGCGTTACTAATGATAGGCCCATCGGGCAATGCCATTAAGTTAAGGAAGCGGTTTCATCTCTATCCGTCATTTCGACCGATCGTATTTGCACGAAATGAAGAAAGTGGTATAAATGGATTTGTGTCCCTGAGTGGAGAAATCTCTTCAGCAGTAGCGATAAGGGCTTAATGACAAATCTGTTTCATGGTACTATTTCCTGTTTTCCAACGGTCAATCCCTAATTCCTTCTCTGTCTTTAAGCCCTTACCGCAAGTGGTGATGAGATTTCTCCACTCAGGGACACAAATCATTTCAATGCTTTTGAACCATCAAGCACAAATAGGATCGGTCGAAATGACGGTATTTTTTTATACCGCTTTCTTAACTTAATGACATTGCCCTGAGGGGGCGAGGTCCTACGGACCTATCACTACTATTTAAAGACGCTACATGATATAGCCCTCTAACTGCCAACCGCCAACTGCCAACCGCCAACTGCCAACCGCCAACTGCCAACCGCCAACTGCCAACTGCCGACTGCCGACTGCCAACTAAAAATTATCGACTAATCACAAAAAAATATAGCTATTTTCTAAAAAAGAGAATATAATAATAAACAAATATATCAGAATGGTATAGAATGATGAAAAAATTAGTGACTGGTAGACTCGTGACTGGTGACTCGTTAGTGGGTGGATTCATTTACGTTTCAACTGGTATGAAACCGAATTAACGATTGTTGCTAGTTGTTGGTTGTTTGTTGTTTGAATCCCAACAACAAACAACCAACAACTAACAACATCATGAATCCTTGAGAACCCTGTAATCACCAGCCACTAGTCACCAGTCACCAGTCACTAGTCACCAAACCCATTCATACCATCAGTGCGAAAAGGCCGGTTGCTGCCGCGGAAAGCAACCGGGGGGGGAACGCATGAACACGAAACAAAACCGAACCAACCGAAATGCGTACAAAGTGGTCGGCTTTTTATTATGCCTTCTTTTATGTATCAGCGCATTCTGTATGCCTGCCTTTGCCGAGCCCGCCTATGTGCGAGTGGGGTGGTACGAAGACTCCTACCACATGACCGGCGAGAATGGCGAACGCAGCGGCTACAGCTATGAATTTGAACAATCCGTATCCGCCTATACAGGATGGAAATACCAATACGTGAAAGGCGGATGGAGTGACTTATTTCACATGGTCGCCGAAGGAAAATTGGATCTGATGGCCGCTATTTCCTACACTGACGATCGGGCCAAGCAAGTGCTGTACTCCGACCTCCCTATGGGGACTGAAGTCTACTACCTCTATGCGGACTTGAAACACACCGATATTTCTGCCTCCGACCTGTCTACCTTGAATGGGAAACGAGTTTGCATCCTGCGAGGAAGCGTGCAGGATACCATGTTCCGCCAGTGGGAAGAAAAGAACCATATCCAGATGCAGGTGATTTACGTAGACACCTTTGCAGAAGGAAAGAAATTGGCCGAAGAGCGGGCCATTGATTGCGTGATTTCCACCGAAACACCCCGCTGGACAGACTACGGCATGTCGGCGGTGGCATCCACTGGGAGATCCGATATTTACTACATCATCAATCCCCATCGCCCGGAAGTGAAAGAACAGCTGGATCGGGCTATGCGCCAGATGGAGTATGATAAGCCCTTCTACGCAGATGAATTGTACCAACGCTATCTGTCCACCGTGACCACCTCCGTTCTGACCAAAGCAGAAAAAGTATGGCTCAAGGAACACGGCTCCATTCGCATGGGGTATCTGGAAAATGATTCTGGTTTCAGCAGCACCGATCCGAAAACAGGACATATGATTGGCGTCATCCATAACTATGTGGAATTTGCTAAACACAGCCTGGGCGACGACACCCTGGATTTCCAGTTGGTCCCCTTTGCTACCACAGAAGAGGAAATACAAGCCCTGAAAGAGGGTAAAATCGATGTGATTTTCCATTTCACCCAGAATCCGTATATAGCAGAACAATATGATTTCGCCCTGTCCAATACGGTGCTGTCCATGAATATGGCCGCTGTCACCGCGAATACCTATTTCGATGAAGACGCAGAAATTCGGATGGCCGTCAAGCAGGATGATTTCCTTTTGAAATGGTATATTTCCTATAACTACCCGAAGTGGAAATTTGTGGATTGTGCGTCTCGCTATGACGTGGAAAATGCGGTGCATACCGGCCGGGCCGATTGCTTCGTGGGCGAAGCAGGCCAGATGGCCCAATATACCCGGGATGGGAAATTGCACAACGTGGTCCTGAATCGTACAGGAAATACCACCTTCGCCGTGCAACGAGGCAATGCGGTGTTGGTAGCCATTCTGAATAAAACCCTCCGCACCATGCCCAATTCCTACCTGACCGGCGCCCTTTCCATGTATGACAATATGCTCCGCCAAGTGACGGTGGTGGACTTCGTCAAAGATAACCTGGTCAGCGTCTCTTTGGCAGCGGTGGCGGTATTCCTCTTCATCGTGCTGGCAGTGGTGAAATTCTGGCGCAAAGAAAAAGCGGTGGCAGAACACACCCAGATGCTCAATCAGAAATTGGAAGACAGCCACGTGGCACTGGAAAAAGCACTGAAATCGGCAGAAGACGCCAACTCCGCCAAATCCACCTTCCTGTTCAACATGTCCCACGACATTCGTACTCCTATGAATGCCATTCTCGGCTATACTCGGCTCATGAAACAGGAACTCAAAGATCCGAAACTCCTGGACTACCAAGAAAAAATGGAACGCTCCGGGAACTTGCTCCTTTCTATCATCAATAACGTGCTCGACATGGCCCGCATCGAAAGCGGCAAAATGGAACTGGACGAATCCTACCATGTGTCCGGCGAAATGCAAAATGAAGTGTATGAAGTCTTTAAAGTAGAAGCAGAAAAGAAACACATTCACTTCACCCAAGAGTCGAATATTTCCCATCCCCATATCCTGTGCGACAAGACAAAAATTGGAGAAATCTGGACCAATTTGGTCAGCAATGCCATCAAATACACCCCCGACGGAGGCAGTGTGACCTTGCGCTCCTCCGAGCTCCCGTCCGACAAAGAAGGCTGGGTCCGCATCAAAATGGAAGTCATCGATACGGGCATCGGCATGAGCGAAGCCTACCTGCCGCACCTCTTTGAATCCTTCACCAGAGAAAGAAATACCACCATGGGCAAAGTGGGTGGCACCGGCCTGGGTATGCCGATTGTGAAGAAATTGGTGGACATGATGGGTGGCACCATCGAAGTAGAAAGCAAACTGGGCAAAGGCACCCATTTCACCGTCATCCTTCCTCATCGAATCGCCGACGAAGCGTACTACAAAGAAACCACCCATCAAGTCGTGGACAAAGAGAAATACAAGGAATGGATGAAAGGAAAACACATCCTCCTGGCAGAAGACAACGAACTCAACGCCGAAATCGCCACCGTCCTTCTGGAAGAAATGGGCTTCCACATCGACTGCGTCTCCGACGGCATCCAGTGCGTCCATCAAATGGAAATCAAACCCGCCGGCACCTACGACCTCATCCTCATGGACATCCAAATGCCAAACATGGATGGCTACAAAGCCACCCAAGCCATCCGCCACTTCTCCGATCCTGCTAAAGCGAAAATCCCCATCGTAGCCATGACAGCCAATGCCTTTGAGGAAGACAAGAAAATGGCTATCGCTAAAGGCATGGACGGCCACATCGCGAAACCGATCGACGTGGAGAAGATGGAAGAGACCCTGAGCGAGGTGTTGCACTTGGGGAAGAAGTGACTGGTGACTGGTGACTAGTGACTGGTGACTAGTGACTAGTGACTAGTGACTGGTAGCTAGGGATAAGGGATTAGTAGCTAGGGATTAGGAAATAGTGCTTCTAGCGGATGTTTCCCTAGCGTCTTGTCTCCCCCGTCGGGGGAGAATCAAAGAGGGGGCTGCTCTAGCGGTATGAAACGGTATGTTATCCCAATCGAACACGGTAATGTCCGCTCCTAACGTTACTCATGATAAGCCCATCGAGCAATGTTGTTAGTTGTTTGTTGTCGGTTGTTTGGCTCCAACAACAAGCAACTAACAACTGAGAGTAATCGCCAATCCAGCTTCTCGCTATTGAAAAAATGAATTAGCGAACGAATAGCCACTTATTTTAAAGAGAGCCGTATGATATAGCGGCTCTTTTTCATGTGCCATATCTGCTATAATAAGGAAAACAAAAGTAGGTGATCATCATGAAAGTCAGTGTTTTATTTGATATGGAACAGGACAAGGAAGAAATATATATGCAGCCGGCTTTGTATGTATTGAGCGGACGCCGGGCTGTGGATGTGGTGCGATGTTTAAAAGAAAGTGGCAAGAAATTAGCTGCCCCGGAAAAGTTGCGGGTCATTGTGGATTGGGCGGTGCCGCCTAATTCGCCGGAGGTATCTTTGGCGCAGCGAGAGCTCATGGCGTTTGCAAAGAAAGAAAATATTTCTTTTATATACGGCCGAGGCATGGCGTTTTCTTGGCTGAAAGAGGAAATCCATCCAGAGGATTTGGTGCTGAGCTGTGATCCAGATGTGTGCATGGTGGGTGGTCTGGGGGCCATTGGGCTTTGCCTTTCTGCGAAAAAATTAGCAGACGCACTGTGTGTTTCTTCCTGGAAAACGGAGGAGCGGCCTTTATTTCATGTGAAGGTGACGGGAGAACTTTCTCGCGGCGTGGGGGCTACGGATGCAGCACGGGCATTATTGGCGAAATATAAAGGTAGGATTCCGAAAGGTGCGGCGTTGGCCTTTTCGGATGCGGGAACGAATTTGTCGGACGCAGATTGGATGATTCTTTGTGGACTGGCGAAGAAATTATCTGTGGCAACGGCAGCGAAGGTAGCAATTGATTGGAAGGGCGATTTTGATGGGGCGCTGGATTTGTCCCAGGTGAAGCCTTCTTTCGATGTGGGAGCAGGGCATGTGGTAGAAAATTTGCCGGCCCAGTCGGTGAAGGCGGTTTTTATCGGCGGGGCCTATGGGGGCTCTTTGCGAGATATTGCTAAGGTAGCAAAAGCCTTACAGGGAAAACAGGTGGCGAAGGGACTCCGCCTTTCTGTGGCGCCGGCTAGCAGTGAGGTGTATGAAAAGGCGGCCGATGCAGGGTACTTGACCACCATCATGGAGGCAGGCGGTTTGGTGCTGAACCAGTGTGCCACGCCTCATGAACAGGCGATGATTGGGAGGAATGAGCTCCTGATTTCTAATGATAGCCATAACGAAGAAGGCTATGCGGGAGAAAAGGGCGGCATGATTTACTTGGCTTCTACGGAAACGGCCATCCAGGCTGCTTTGACCGGGAAGATCGGAGAAGAGGTAAAGGAAACGGCGCCGAAGGTGTTGGAAGGGCGAGTTTGGAAATTTGGGGATGACATCGATACGGATATTATCATCCCCACCCAGCATTTGTCCTATGCCTCTTGGGCGGAAGTCAAGAAGCACATGTTTGAACCGCTTCGCCCAGAATTGGCGGCCCAGATTCGAGAGGGAGATATCATTGTGGCAGGCAGCAATTTCGGTTGCGGCTCCTCTCGTGAACAGGCGGCGGAGGTGATTGCTACGTCTGGGATTCGCTGTGTCATTGCAAAGTCCTTCGCTCGTATTTTCTTCCGAAATGCCATCAATAACGGCGTCCTCCTCATTGAATGTCCCGACCTCCCGGATCATGTAGCCGAAGGAGATACGGTGCAAGTGGTCATCAATCAGTATATTTCCCACAAAGGAAAGAAATATCCCATCCCGAAAATGCCGGACAATTTGTATCGGCTCATTAGGGAGGGGGGATTGGTCGCTAGCGTGAAAAAGCGCCAACTAAAATAGTTAGGAGTGAGAAGTTAGAAATGGTGGTGCGGCGCACAATTTATAAAGCGCCGAAAAGTATAAAAAGGTTATAATCCTGCTGATTTCGTTCTTCTAACATTATCACAAATACGACCTAGTACAAGGTTATATAAGGTTATATAGGGTTATGTGCTTACCGTAAGTTTCATAACCTTATATAACCCTTTTAACCTTTTGACAAGCGGTGAAATTTGTATGTTATGAAATGGAAATAGGCAGAATAATAACCTTTTCATATGTTTTGCATATCAAACTTCATGCACCGCTGGTGCATCACTATGTATGAAAACAGTTACCGTTGGTGACTAGTAGATTAGTGATTCGTGACTGGTCTATGCGTTTTCCTAGTCACAAGTCACCAGTCACTAGCTACCAAATACATTTTCATACCAAATGAAACAAAAGGACCAGGTACATATGAGATCTCATACCATTGCAGAAAAAATTTTGATGAAACACACCGGCGCGTCCGATTTGCGGCCCGGGGATCTGGTGGTGGTGGCGCCAGATTTTGCGGTGTGTCATGATATTTATACAGAAAAGCTGTATCACAAATTGGAAGAAATGGGATTTTCTTCTTTGAAATATCCGGACAGGTACGTGATTTTTCATGACCATTTGAATCCTGCCTGCTTGCCCACGGACCCGCGGAGTTTGTCTTATGGGTACAAGCTCTGTGAGAAATATGGGATTCATGATTTCCATGCCACCGGCGGGATTTGTCACCAGCTCATTCCCGAATTAGGCTATGCGAAACCGGGACGTATCATTCTTTGTACCGATTCCCATACCACCACCTATGGAGCAGTAGGTTGCTTTTCGACGGGCATCGGCTATACAGAAATGGCTTATCTTTGGGGCACGGGAGAATTGTGGCTTCGCATGCCTGCTGCCATCAAAATTCAAATCGAGGGGACCTTGCCAGAGGGGGTCTATGCGAAAGATATTATTTTGCGAGTACTTGGTGATTTGAAAGCCGCTGGCGGTACCTATCGGTCGCTCGAATTTTGCGGGACTGCTATTTCCTCTTTATCCATCGATTCTCGCCTCACCATTTCCAATATGGTGGTGGAATGCGGTGCGAAGGCGGGCCTATTTCCTGCAGACAAAAAGACGGCTGCCTATTGCAAGGAACCGTTAGAGGATGTGTCTTGGGTGGATGTGGGCGATGATAGCGCTTACGAAAAAGTGCTTCACTATCGGGCGGAAGACTTGGAACCGGTGGTGGCTTGTCCGCCTTACGTGGATAACATTCATCCGCTGTCGGAAGTGGAAGGCACGGAAATCACCCAAGTCTGTCTCGGCTCCTGCACCAATGGCCGACTGGAAGATTTGGAAATCGCCGCGAAAATTTTGAAAGGAAAACAGGTGGCTCCTTTTGTGAAGTTTGTGGTGACACCCGCGTCCAATGCGATCATGGAAGAAGCCATGAAACGGGGATATATCCAGACGTTGGTCAAAGCAGGCGCCATGGTGACGCCGCCCTATTGTTCTTTTTGCGAAGGTCGCACCATGGCTCTTATGGGAGAAGGAGAAGTCATGCTGGGCACGAATAATCGCAATTTTCTAGGCCGCTTCGGCTCGCCGAAAGCGAAAGCCTACCTAGCCAGTCCGGCGGTAGCAGCGGCGTCAGCGATTGCGGGGAAGATAACCAGCCCGGAAAAGCAATGAGGAATGAGGAGTGAGGAATTAGGAATGAAGGTGGCGGCGCATAATTTATAAAGCGCCGCAGAATTATAATATGGTAATGCCTGCCAACTGCCTACTGCTAACTGCTAACTTTTGTTATAATAAGGTAGTAGATACCAAATGAATTAAGGGGGATAAAAATAAATATGTCGCAAAGTGCTATGCAAGAAATTACCTGTCCGCAGTGCGGAAAGAAGACCGCTTTCCTGGTGTGGGACAGTATCAATACCATCCAAAATCCAGAAATGAAAGAAAAGGTCAGAAATGACGAAGCCTTTCAATTTCATTGTCCAGCCTGCGGGGCCAAAGCACTCTTGAATTACAATTTCCTGTATCACCAGCAGGAAGATAAGGTGCTGATTTTTGTCAATGCCGACGGGTCTGATTGCAAAGAAATGGAACAAATCCTGGACCAGCGGGGCAATGCTTTTGACGGGTACAAGAAACGGATCGTCATGTCTTACAATGAATTTAAAGAAAAACTCCTCATCCTGGATGCTGGCCTGGACGATCGCATCGTGGAAATCATCAAAAGTTCCATTTGGGATAATGTAGAGGCTCACTATAAAGATAAAGAAATTGACGAAATTTATTTCGCCACCAATGAGGACGGCATTCACGGCTTCCTCTTCCGCAAACAGGGAAAGATGGTGGCTTCCATGGAATTTGACGAAGCCCTCTACAAAGCTATCAAAGAGAGTGCCCTGGACCGCATCGAAGCGGCGTCTAAAAACGACCTTCACATCAATCGGGCCTGGGCAAAAGAGATTAGCGAGAAGTTGGGATAGAATACAATGAGGAATGAGGAATTAGGAGTGAGGAATGGTGGTGGCGGCGCACAAAATTTGGAAGCGCCGCGAAATATAAAAAGGTTATGATTCTACCTATTTTCATTTTCTAACATATCAATTTTGCTGCTTATGACAAGGTTAAAAAGGTTATATAAGGTTATATGCTTATCATAGGTTTCTATAACCTTATATAGTGAGTGCTCGTTAATTTTTTTCAATAGAAAGAACTCGGATTGGTGATTGTTGCTGGTTGTTAGTTGTTGGTTGTTTGGTCCCAACAACTAACAACAATTGTCTATCCGGATTTTTTCTATTGAAATAATGAATTAACGAGCAACCACTATGTAAAATTTCTTTGCTTTTTAAGATAGAGAGTGCTATGATTAATACAGATGAAATGTAACGAGATCATCTGGCACCAAAAGAAAGCCCCCATTGGAACAGGCGCGTTTCTGTGGGGGCTTTCTTCTGCATGGAAGCAGAAAGGCTAGTCACACCGACTATAGTCGTCTGTCAAGCCATTTGCAGATATAGTAAGAAACTATCCCTGCTACGACAGAAATAAAAAATGTAACGAGAAAGTCCATGAGGCACCTCCTTCCTGTCACAATTTCCAAGGAAGGATTGCTGTGTGACATAAGTATTATAGCATACTAATGGTTGGTCATTTATTTGCTTTTGGGAAAATAATGCGTAATGCGAAGTGCGTAGTGCGTAATGAAGGAAGTTGTGGCATTATGGTTTGAATAACATTTGTATTCATGTCGCTAGTGCAGCCCCCTCTGCCTACGGTATCTCCCCCAATGGGGGCGATAAATAAGGTGTAAACTTATTTAGGCGGCGCATCATAATTTGGAAGCGCCGAGGATTATAAGAAGGTTATAATTCTGCTGCTTTCTCTTTTCTAACATTCCATAAACAACGTTGGATACAGGGTTAAAAAGGGTTATATAAGGTTATGAAACTTGCGGTAAGCACATAACCTTATATAACCCTTTTAACCTTGGCGTAAGCGGTAAAATCTACATGTTAGAAGATGGAATTTGTAGAATTATAACCTTCCACCATCCCTAGTCACCAGTCTACTAGTCACTAGTCACCAAAATTATTTCGTCCCAAATATCCGATCCCCTGCATCACCCAATCCGGGAAGAATATACTTGTGTTCATTCAGCTGGCGGTCCAGGGATGCGGTGTAAATCGGGACGTCGGGATGGGCTTTATTGACCACTTCGACCCCTTCTGGAGCGGCTACAAGGCACATGAATTTGATATTCTTGACACCCCGTTTCTTCATCATATCGATAGCTGCTACCGCACTGCCGCCAGTAGCCAGCATGGGGTCTACCAGGATGAAATCGCGGTTGTCCACATCTGGGAGCTTGCAATAGTATTCAATCGGTTTGGCTGTGACCGGGTCACGATACATGCCGATGACACCGATGCGGGCAGAAGGCATGAGTTCAGTGAGGCCTTCCACCATGCCGAAGCCGGCGCGGAGAATCGGTACGATACCGACTTTCTTGCCAGAAACCTGTTTGCCAATGGTCTTTTCCAACGGGGTTTCGATTTCTACATCTTCCAGTGGTAAATCACGGGTCAGTTCATACCCCATGAGCAGGGTAATTTCCTGGAGCAGACGACGAAATTCGCCAGAGCTGGTTTCTTTCTTTCTCATAATAGTCAGCTTATGCTGGATGAGCGGATGATCAATCACATGAATTTGCATAGTAGCCTCCTGTAATGTAAGTTGGCAGTAGGCAGTTCGCAGCAATGCTGTTAAGTTAAGGATTTGCGTGAGTAGGGATACTATAATGCTTGCGGTTACAGGTTGCTCAAGTTTCTAAGGGTACTAAGGTTGCTCAGGTTTCTCGAATGTGCTGATAGATGCTAGTGTCATCAGCTCGTTCGAGAAACCTTTAGAACCTTTAGAACCCTTGGAACCTTTACCGTAGAAATCATCGCATGTTTCGATTACCTTAATGACATTGCAATTCGCAGTGGGCCGTCTTTTCTGCCAGCTGATTAAAATGAAATTGCTTTTCCTATTTTAGCATGAGAAAAGGGGGTTCTCAAGGGATAGTTGGCGATTCACAGTTAACAGTTAACTGCTAACCGTGAACTGTTGCAATATTTCTTAAACCTTTTCAGGTAAATAATGACAACTATCTCACAATGTTGTAAAATGATGAATAATATGAACCAGTATCATATAGTAGAGTTGGATTCACAGAGGCACGCTTGAAATACAAGCTGCCTACTGCAAACGGCCAACTGCCTACTTTTATAAAGAAAAGAGGAAATCTATGAAACATAATAAATGGACAGCCTTAGTATGTGCTTTGGCGGTGACTGGTGCTGGATATTCTTCCGTATGGGCAGAAGAAACAGTGGCACCGGCTACAGAAACAGCACAAGTAGAAACGGCGAAAAAAGAAGTGAATGCCACTGACGCCTTGCTGAAGGGATTGTCTTTGACACTTCCGGATGTACAGAAAGCCGTAGAAGAGGGGACTTTCAAAAACTTATCTCCCGAAGCACCGAAACCACAGGTACCGGAGCCGGAACCGATTCCTGAACCGGAACCCGAACCAGAGCCTACGCCAGAACCGGAACCGGAGCCTGAGCCGGAACCCACCCCGGCACCGGCCGCAAAGTATACTGCAGATCAGGGTTCTGCTGCCAATGAACTCACCAGCGATGGCACCTATGATGGCATGACATACACCTCTGAAAAAGCGGACGAAAATGCACTTCGTGTTTCCATGGCTTATATTTCTGCCACTGGCGATACTCTGACCAAGTCTGGCGATGCCAGCAATACAGAAAGCAGCGATCTCTATGGTCTCAATGCGGCCCTTCTGGTCACTCATGGCGGTCATGCAGCTATGATAGATGCGAAGATTTCCACTTCCGGCATTGGCGCAGTAGGGGCTTATGGCTATAGCAAAGGCACCTATATCAATTTGACCAATTCCACCATTGCTACTACGGGAAACTATGCTACCGCAGCGGAAGTGTCCGAAAGAGCCATGATGAAACTGAAAGGTACTACTGCTAGCACCGCAGGATATGGGGCACCGGCGCTGAAAATTTCTAAAAATGGGGGCATTATCCTGGTAGAAGACAGCCAGCTCACTACTACAGGCCAGAATGCGCACGGCGTTTATACCGCAGGGGACGTGACATTGACCCATAGTACGGTCAACGCCACCCAGACCAAAGCCGCCGTGATTCGGAACAATAACACCCTCACATTGGAAAATTCCACCTTGGAAGGCAATGAAACCGGCTCCATGGCCTACAACATCGTCATGTATGCCGATGCAGATGCCATTGGCACCATGGGCAGTCAACAGTTCAATGCCAAAGGTTCTCACCTGATTTCTCACAAAGGCGGCATGTTCTACGTGACCGGGACTCGGGCCAAGATTAATTTGGAAAATACCACCCTGGAACAGGACAAGACACTGCCGATTTTGACCATTACCGGAAATGATGGCACCTTCGGCTGGGGCAATCCTGGCAGCAATGGGGGGCATGTAGAAATGATTCTCACCAATCAAACCTTGGAAGGAAATATTCTGGTCGATTCTATTTCTGACATCAACCTCAGCGTGCGCGATAACTCCACCTGGACCGGCGCTATCGACATCGTGCCAAATGCAGAAGGCGGTGCGGCTTACAAGACCAATGCAGACATCTTCATCGCCGAAGGATCCACCTGGAACCTGACCGCCGATTCCAAAGTCACCAGCCTCTTCAACCTGGGCACCATCCATTACAATGGACATACCATTACCCTGGCAGATGGAACGGTGATGAAGGAATAATTCTACAGGTTGTTCAAGGTTCTAAGGGGACTCAAGGTTCTCAGGTTTCTCAATAGCAAGAAATCGGGGTGGCGATTGTTGCGGGTTGTTAGTTGTTTGTTGTTGGGACCAAACAACTGACAACCAACAACAAACAACAATCCCTAATCCCTAGCTACCAGTCACCAGTCACCAGTCACCAAAGAAACTGGATAGAATAAAGGAGGATAAATTCATGAATCTCAAGAAAACAATTATTGCATCCGTAGCAGCAATGGCAGCTGTTGGCTTTATCGCTGGTTGCGGCGACCAGAAAGCTGCTGCACCCGCTAAGAGTGCGTCCAACGACAAAGCAGTTACCATCAAAGTCGGCGTATCGCCTATGCCCCACGGTGAAATCCTGAACGCCGTGAAAGACCAGCTGGCTAAAGAAGGAGTCAATGTGGAAATCGTCGAATTTACCGACTACGTGCAGCCGAACCTGGCCCTCAATGACAAGAGCCTGGATGCCAACTATTTCCAGCATAAACCGTACCTGGATGAATTCTGCAAATCCAGAGGTTTGAAACTGAAATCCATCGGCACCGTGCACCTGGAACCAATGGCTGTATACTCCAATAAAATTAAAGACCTGAAAGACCTTCCTGATGGCGCTCACGTAGCTATTCCAAACGACCCCACCAATGGTGGCCGCGCGCTCCTGGTCCTCCAGTCCGCTGGCCTCATTAAACTGAGAGAAGGCGCGCCCATCACCGCTACGCCACAGGATATTTCCGAAAATCCGAAACATCTGGAATTCTCCGAACTGGAAGCACCCCAGCTCCCGCGTTCCATGGAAGATGCGGATATTTCCGTCATCAATATGAATTTCGCCCTGGAAGCCAAACTGGATCCGAAGAGCGCTATCTACACCGAAAGCTCTGATTCCCCCTATGCGAATATCGTAGCTGTCAGAGACGGCGATGAAAACCGCCCTGAACTGCAGAAGCTGATGAAAGCACTCAATAGCCAGGAAGCCAAAGATTTCATTGAAAAGAAATATGGTGGCGCTATTAAGGCGACATTCTAATGTACATATTGTTGTTGGTTGTTAGTTGTTGGTTGTTTGGAAACAGATAACCAGCAATAATCGATATATAACGAAAAAACGGCAAGTCCTGAGGATGATCTTAGGACTTGCCGTTTTTTGTTATAGGTTCTGGTTGTGGCGATTATGGTTTGTGGCTCTTGGTATTTATTTCCGCTATACAAGGGTTCTGTAGCGATGGGACGGATGGAAGAACAGGGAGATGAAACGTGTATTTTAGGGTTCTGTAGCGATGGGACGGATGAAAGAACAGGGAGATGAAATGTGTATCATAAGGTTCTGATTTATAAATGATATCAGCGTTTCCCTCGTATAGCGGGAAAAAGAAAAAGTGTCTCAAACGGAAATCGGTATTCCAGAACCTTAGCCCAGCGAGATGAAGAAAAGTGCCTCTATGAAAAATGGTGTCCCAGAACCCTAACACAGCGGGACGAAGACAAAGTGTCACAAACGAAAAGCGGCGTCCTAGAACCCTAGCATAGCGGGAGAAAGAAAATGTGTCACAAACGAAAAGCGGTGTACCAGAACCCTGGTATAGCGGAACGAAGGAAAAGTGCCTCAAACGGAAACCGCTACTCCAGAACCCAAGCACCGCCCCGTGAAGCTAAACAATCAACAACCAACAACTAACAACCAACAACTAACAACCAACAACTAACAACCAACTTCAAAAAAATATCAAAAAAGTACTTGCGAAAAAGCGCGATGTAGTATATAATCATCTTCGTCGCACAGCGAGTGTGGTGACAAGAAAGAAACATCTTGATTGAATGAAAATTTCTTGTTGACACAAACGAAACGATATGATAAAATATCATTCGTCGCTGATACGTCAAGTTCTTCAAAATTGATTGAGTTTAAAAATGAAACTTGACAAAAGACAAAACTGTGATATAATAATATCGCTGTTAAGCAAATGCGGAAGTAGCTCAGTGGTAGAGCACAACCTTGCCAAGGTTGGGGTCGCGGGTTCGAGTCCCGTTTTCCGCTCCATATGTTAGTTACATCGTAAGATGTTTCTATAGATTCCTGAATAGCTCAGCCGGTAGAGCGCGTGACTGTTAATCACGATGTCGTAGGTTCGAACCCTACTTCAGGAGCCAATAGGGGTATCGCCAAGCGGTAAGGCAACGGACTCTGACTCCG
>CAVBRV010000051.1:0-15462 GCA_963597965.1 Paludibacteraceae bacterium
CATCAACCTCAGAACCGATGCGGACGGCCTCGACTACCATGACACCGATACCCTGCTGAAAACCTTCAGAAACCTGGCAAATAAACTCTACTATACCGAAGAAGCAGCAGAAGCAGACACCGACAGCGAAACCAAGACCCAGGCAGAACCAGCTGAAGGAGATACCACAGACACCACCAAGAAACTGGCAGACCACCTGAAAGGCACCGTTGGCATCAACGAAGGCCTCACCAACACATCGGCCACCATCAAATGGGCAGACATCCTCTTCCGTGAAGACCAAGAAGGGAAAGGCGACATCAGCCTGGAAGACGATATAGATAAAATTGACCCATCGATCATCCATACAGGAAATACCTCCAATGCAGCCAACATCATCTACGGCGACAAAGAAACCGCTATGATGAGAGGCGCTAAATCTGCTATGACCACCTCCATGCTCAGCATGAGAAGCAGCCTCTCCGACATGGGCAGCCGCCTGGGCGACCTCCACTACGGAGCAGAAAGCGGCATCTGGGCAAGAACCTTTGGCGGAAAAGTCAAATACGACAAAGACAAAACCAAGATCACCAACAGCTTCTGGGGCGCCCAAGTAGGGGCCGATAAACTCCTGACAAACGGCTGGCACGTAGGCGGCGCCTTCGACTACAACAAAGGCAACGCCAAATACGAACTGGGCGGAGAAGGAGACCCGAAACTCTACACCTTCAGCCTCTATGGCACCAAACTCTTTGACGACGGACAATACATCGACCTGGCCATCAAAGCCGGTCATGCAAGCAACGACTACCACGTCTACAACGACAGCGGCTACAAACTGAATGGCGACTACGACAGCAACGGCTACGGATTCAGCGCCGAATACGGCAAACGCTTCGGCAGCGAAAAAGGATACCTGGAACCACAGATCCAATTCACTTACAGCAGACTGGGAAGCGCCGATTACGACGCCACCAGCAACTACCAGGGCGGCAAGAAAATGCACGTCAACCAGGACGGCATGAACAGCTTCATCGGCCGCCTGGGCATCGCAGCCGGGAAAGCCAACGACAAAGGCAACTTCTACCTGAAAGCCAGCCTGCTCCACGAATTCAGCGGCAAAACCACCAGCACCTTCAGTGCTGAAGGAGAAGCCACCAGCAGCGTAGACCAGGACTTCGGAGACACCTGGGCAGAACTGGCCCTGGGAGGCACCTACAGACTGTCCCCATCCAGCATGCTCTACGCCGACATCACCAAGAGCTTTGGCGGAGACTACGAAGTACAGTGGAAAGCCAATGTAGGCGTACGCTTTACCTTCTGATAGTTAGCAGTAGGCGGTTGACAGTATGCAGTTAGCAGTATGCAGTTAGCAGTAGGCAGTAGGCGGTTAACAGTTAACAGTTAACAGTTAACAGTTAACAGTTAACTGCTGACTGCTGACTGCTAACTGCTAACTGCTAACTGCATACATCCTTTGGGACTGGTTAGGAACCGGACAACCGACAACAACATATAATAACCGCTATCCATAGGGGTATGAGAATCTAAAAAAAGAATCCTGAGACCGATTTGGCTTCAGGATTCTTTTTTGATTTGTGTTGTTGGTTGTTAGTTGTTTGTTGTTGGGACCCAACAACCGACAACCAACAACCAACAACTATTTCGATGCTATCAAAGAAAGGAGAATTTGGGGTAGTCGCACTAGCGTCATTTCTCCACTCAGGGACACAAATCTATTTATTTCTGTATCATCACTTTGTACAAATACGACTGGTCGACATGACGATAGAGAGGAAGCCGCCAACTGCCAACTGCCAACTGCCAACTGCTAACCACCAACCAGCAACAAAATTGCGAAGAACCTATTCACACAACTATTTTCTTTGCTTTTTTATTGCTTGTATCTATTTTTTCATTGCATAGAGTAGTCGATTAATTGTATAATATTTATTAATACAACATGGTTATATGGAAACACCGATAACTACTGATAATATCGGTAGTTTATACCATACCTAAAAAGCCATTTACCCCATAACTTACCCCAATAAAATATTTTACCCCATTTTTACCCCTCTTTCATAGAGGGATAAAGGCGACCGGGAAAGGCGGAAAGCATGGAATCATGCACCGCCTTTTTTATATGGCCGGGATTGAAAGATACACCAGGCGAAAGCATGCACGACCGGCGGGACTGATAATGGCCCATTGTGATAGAATGGAAAAAATGATCACTCTATTTTTGATAGTCGTATCTTGTAACGAGGGCCAAGGGCGATGAAAAGTAAAGCTATTTTAGAAGCGGTGCAACAACGAGAGAGAGAATTTAGAAACCAGGAAGCGGAATTGATGGAACTTCAAGAACGATATACTCATGTTACTAGCCCGCAATGGCAGGAAGGCGGCCACGGAAATACACACCGTGATACTTCTGATTTACTGATAAGGATAGAGGAGAAGCGGCGAAAGTATCTTGATAGTTTAATGGCAAGGCTTGACGCTGAAATAATAGCCTATGACTTGATTATGAAAGAACCGAATCCCGATGCCGCCGCCATTCTTATATATCGCTTTTTAAGTGGCTATAGTTGGGAACAAGTGCTAAAGGAAATGAACATGGGGCGTTCTATGATATTTCGTTTAGCAAATAAGGCTTATAAAGATTTAGACGCCCTATGCAAGTAATGGCCGCCAGGACTGCGAGCAAGGCCCGCCGGACGTGGTGACGCATACCGAGTATAAAACATACTGGAAGGCATGCACCGTGGCGACTTCCTAAAGATTGATACCAGGGCAATAGAAAAGGCCGTGAACGTGTTAAAGCGTTTACGGCTTTTCATGTTGGGGCGTTTTGTATGGCCGGCCAAGAGTGAAGCATTAGACCGGCGGTACTGATAATGCGTGAAGTGTTCACCAGGCGAGGAAAGAGCAGTGGAAGAAATCAGCAGACCAGGGACGGTAGGAAGCATGTAAGACCGGCGGAGCCATGACAAATTTATCATAATGAACGTATGTTCATAAATGAATGGCGGCCAAGTACTAACCCGCCGTGAGTACGGCCAGTTGATAGCGAGATTTCCAAGGCCCTAAATATATATAAATATGGGCGGGCCACATATCGGAGAAATCGGAGTCCCTAAATGTATATAAATAAAGCCATATAGGCCACCAGGTATAAAGCAAGGCGGCCCCATAGGGCATTGAAACCATTCACAAAATATATCACATATCCACATATGGTAGAGAAAACAGAGTGATCACCCGATTCTTGATACCATATCTAGCACCAGGAAGAGTGATTTAGGAAAGGTGGCCGGGACGGTGTGCAAAGCCACCAGGCCGCCGGAAATACTATCATATTATGATTGTTTGGGTTCTTCCTTTTGAGGTTTTAGTTCTTCTTCGCTTATTTCAAAATAATAATCGCCGTCATATTGATAAATGTCATTATCACCGGCATGTAATATATTATCCGTTACGTGTGGTTCTTCTAAATATGGCCTTAGTGGGGTTTTTACACATTTTTCTAGGAGCGATTTGATAGAAATATTCGCAACTTCATCATTTGATAGAGATTGAAGTTTTAGAAAATCTAAAAGAAAATTTTCTATGCTAATTGCTCGACCATCTGTAAAATGAATGATTTTTTGCGGTTCCTTTTCCGTATTGAATGTTGGTTGCCAATCGTTAGTCACTAGGCGTGATACAGTTTTGGGGGCGATTCTTAAATCTATTTCTTTTGTTTCGAGTGATTGTGACAAATCTTCTGTATGCAATATATCTATATTAAAAATATTTGATAATTCCGCTAATAGACTGCATGCATCAGAAACAGAATAATCCTTGCAGTTAGTTGATTCACCATAAATCAAACTATCCAAGGACATATCCAAACATTGCGAAATGGTTACTAGCTTTTCAAGTGTCAATGATTTGCCACTTTCAATGGCAGATATAAATTTACTTGCGGCATTTCCTGTTTTCTTTAGTCCAGGGTATAAAGCCTTATAAAAAGATTCACCGTTTTTATATCCTCTTTTTAGTCGTGCGTTGTGTATGTTTTCACCTATTTTCCCATAATCAAGTAAATTATCGTGTACGGAGTTACCAGTTTCGGTAAATTTGTCGTTTTCAATTTTCATTTTTACGCCCCTTTTATAAAATGATTTACCAATTTTGGGGATTTTTTCTAAATATTACCCCAGTTTCGGTAAGTCACTTTTTACCCTAATCAATGTTTGCTACCCTAACTATAGCACGCAACGAGCTAAAAAGCCATTGACGTGTAGACACGGCTTAATAGGTGGTATTTTTCTATACCATGGAAGGCTAGCCAATAGAGAACGCCACCAGGCCGGGAGATTTGAAAAACATTGTGAAGCCAGGACAGGCAGAAAGGGAAATACAACATGATGGAAGAATACGCCGGGAAAAGATTATTGAAAACGCAAGAATTTTGTCGCTATGTAGGACTGGGGAAGACTAAAGGCATTGAATGGGCAAAGAGTATCGGAGCCGTGAAGCATATCGGAAAACGTCTGCTATTCGATAGAGTGATCATTGATAAAGCTATCGACAGTAACAACGATATGGAATAAGAAAGGGGCGGCAAGTATGATTCGTGAATATTTGAAGTCCCATGGGGCCATTGGAAGAAAAAGAGCCTTGACCACTACGGCCATCACAAGAGATTTACATATAACCAAGCGTCAATTAGTGGAAATGGTAGCCAATGAGCGGGCCGCCGGCGCTTTGATTTGTTCCACTACGAGCGGAAAGGGCGGCTATTTTTTACCCGCTAATGATTTAGAAATCAAAGAACAAAAGGACGTACTAGAGCAGGGGATTAGAGTTAGGGCAATGGCATTGCGTCCATTTAGACGATATATGCGCCCATAACCTTAATGACCCCAATAACGTAGTAAGGGCGATTGAAAGGGAGCGGGCCAAGCATGAACAATGAACTATTCAAGGCTATCATGAAGAAAGAACGGTGGGCGTGTTGGCGTTGTGATGGTTTAAACCAGGACGGGACATTTCACTATAACTTCTATGTACCTCTAATTGGAGAGAGAACACCGGCAAAGGAAGCAAGCCAAAACGCATTAGGCAATTTGAGACAAGCCGTCAAAGTGGTTAGAAGTGACATGTATTTCGATGGGATCGCCTTTTTATTGGCGGGACATCTTCCTTATGTGTGCATCACGATAGAAAAATGTATAAAGACATCAACAGGCGAGCTAAACAAAACCGCCGCAATTATCCTTGATAGGATTCATGCTAGCGGTGGCGGGTATCGTATAGCCAACATACATCAACGGTATAAGACATCGATTCAGCAGACCGGCGGCACCTATATAGAACTCTCACACGATGAGCATAGTCTAAGCATATGGGGGTTGGGAGAAATACCCGCCGGAAAGAAAAGCCGCATGCCAGGTGTAGCCATTCACAAGAGCGGCTATATTCCGGTTACTGGATATATAGTAACCAATTCCCCCTTGCGAGATTTGCAAGCCGTCATTGATTCACTGATAGACGGAGCAGAACCGCCGAGAGCATCACCGGCGGAGCAGGAAGCAGAACCAGGAGGAAAGGCGGGTGGGGTGCTATGACCTTGTACCATTATCAAGCCGCCTTCCTTGTCATGATGTATTTATGGGTTTGTTGGAAGTCGGAGCAAATCAAAGACGGTCGACTTTCAACGGAGAAGGGATAGCGGGCTATGGGAAGAAAGAAAAATGGATATATCCGCAAGGGCTACGAAAGCGATTTGCCAGGAACCGGGGGCCATGATTCATATTTCCCTTACTTTTCATCGCAACGAAACTCGCTAGCCTTCAAAAAATTGACCGGAAACCAACGAGAACTATACGCCATTTGTAGAGAACAACAGTATAACAGGCATGGGAAAAAGCCCGGAGAACTATACCCGGACTGGAAAGAATGCCAATTAGATACGGTGTTTTTTATGAATTGGGGATTAGTTCAAGAAACCGGGCTATATAGAAGTAAGCACACTTTTTACAATGATTTGCAAAAGCTGATTGAATTAGGCTTTATTGAATGCTTGTACAATGGGAAAACGAGCCGTAATAAATCCATTTACAAGTATTCTGAAAGGTGGCGAAATTATGGATCTGAAAAATAAACCAATCAGTTTATTTTATTTATAAAATTTATTTTCCTTGTGCAATTTTTGCACCTACAATTTTTTTGTAGGTGCAAAATTTGCCCCTACAAAATACCAAAAAGTGCTTGTAGGTGCAAAAAATGCACCTACAAAGCCCATTTTTGAATAGTTGTAGGTGCAAAAATTGCACCCGTTATATAAACGTTTACCATACCAGGTACAAAAAAGAGGACATCATGAAGAAGCTAGAAAAGATTGAAACAATGCGAGAAGCTACCCAAAGAGAAAGAACACATTTCAATGTCAAGGATTGGGAAACCGGGCCATGCGTATTTTGAACAGTGTAGAAACGGACGAGACCGGGCGTGTGATTGGCATTCATACAGAACCCATAGAGGAGGAAGGCCCGGAAATCGAGAAGGCAGAAACGAAAAGCACCGCACCAGGAAGCCAGGTTGCCAGGGGCGAGAGAGCCAAGAAGAAAGCCAAGAGAAAAGAAGCCTATAAGCAGAGAAAACAGAACCGGCATAGATAGCCGCCGGAAATGATACTGGAAGAAGGATAGAGCCATGAGAGACCAAGCGAAACCAGGCAAAGAAAAAAGGGATCCTGGCATCGTGCCGCCCTCTATTAGAAATTCCATTGCCTATCAACGATTGAATAGCAGACAAAAGGCCCTATATAGATATTTCAGAAGAAAAGCCACCGAGCAAGAGCCACCAGGATATAAACCGGGTGTATTCCGTTTGGACTATGTAGAAATAGGGAAGTCGTGCGGGGGATATGCCAATGGGAATATAGGCAAGCTTTCCAAAGATATAACCGCACTCACTAGAAACAGCCTTATATCATGCTTGCATCTAGTGCAGACGGTAGGCAAACTTTCTTGCCAATGGCAGAAAATCGGAGCCGTGGAAAACGCCGCCGGAAAGAAAGACAATATCACCGGCGGGACTTCCTAAAGAGGTGCAAGCGGCGTTGCGTCTGATAGAGCTATACAAGGCCACCCATACCAGGGAGAAGAAGCCACCAGGCAAGAGCCAGTAGAAAGGAAGCGAGATAATGACATCGCAAGACTTGAAACGGAAAACCAAGAAGGAACGAGAGCGGGGAACCTTGACCAGGGCAAAGGCTATTCGTTTACATTGCCTTGATTGTTGCGGCTATGACGCCAAGAGCGTGACGGCATGCAACAGTTTTGACTGTCCCCTATGGGGGTATCGAGAAGGCAAGGAAGAACCACCAGGAGAGGAAGCAGGGGAACCGCCCTTTTAGAAGTTCAAAGAAATCAAAATCCAAAACCTAAAAATACTAAATTTCACTAAATGCATTTAAAGGGCCTTTTTAGGCTTTCAAATACCTTGAATAATAAATGATACCTTGAAAGGCTTTGAAATGCGTTTAGTCGTCTGTAGGAATGCGAGCAGAGCAATTTTAACGATTTTAGAAAGGGGGAAGAAGTCAAAGTGAATCCTAAAATCATAAAATGCATAAAAAAGGCCCTGTTAGGCGTTCGAGAATTTCAAATGATAAATGATACCTTTAGAACGTGCGAGCCGCTAGATTATGCGTATAGGGCCATCGTAGAAGATTTTTAGATGGTATTCGAGCATGGGAAGAAGTCGAAAGGAAAGCACCGCCGGAAAAGAACCCAAAAGAAAAAGCCCCATAAGGGGCGGGGCATTCGTCTGATAAGACTAGCGAAAGGGGAAGCCATGACCGGCGGAGCGGATGAAATGGCGGGGTATGCTTTTCTATAGGCTACATGTAGTAGAGAAAAGCGGATGATCACCCGCTTATGACTGCTATATCTTGTACCAGGGAAAATAAAAAGCCGCATGCAAGGGTAGTGCATACGGCAGGGGCGGCCATGAATATTTTTAGGGTAATGGGCTATTCATGGGCTACATTCATTATAGCATGAAGCCGCAAGGGCGAACCATGCCGAGAGACTGCGAAAGCGTCCACCAGGAAGGCCGCCGGAAATGATACGCATATCATACATGGGAGATACTGGAAGCCATGCCAGGTGATCACCGGCGGGACTTCCTAGAGACCATCACCAGGAGCCCGGCAAAAGTGAACCAGGTTGAACCAAGTTACACCCACTCCAAAAAGGGCGAGCGGTATGATCGGGGGTTACTTCCTAAAGGGACACCGGGACATGATACCGCCCCATGCTGATAAGTGGAAAGCTTGCACCAGGGAGAAGCCACCAGGATAAAAGCATGAGAGATGAAACACCGAGCCGGGACAACGTGCCAGGATTTCCACCAGGAACGCCGCCGGACTGAATAGCGGACAGACCAGGAAGCGAACCCAACACCCGGCGAAATAACCACTATGACCGGCGGAGCATTTGAGAGGACAATATAAAAACGGCCTACAGACAAAGCCGCAAGCCGTTTCTATTTTACCTCTGTTTGTTTTCCGTCTTTTTCGATATATACCGTATAGCCTAAAGCGTCCAAGATTTTTTTCACTTCCAAAAATTTGAGAGTGCCGGCTTTTAGTTTACGGTTGAAATTTGTTTGACTGGAACCTATCTTCTTTGAAATTTCAGTTTCGGATATATTCCCATTAGCTAGCAATAGTGTTTTCAAAAATAAATAAAGTTCTTTTTCAGTCATGACATCGCCCCCCATGTATTCACTCTATTTCTTTGATTATATTTGATTCATTTAGGATTGGCAAGCGCAAAAAACGTTTGACAATTCTATAGCTAGCGTGATATGATTGTTTTAACCCTAATAAACGCTAAACTAGCGTATAAAAGAATTAAAAACGAGAGAAAGGAATGATAGCAAGCATGTTGAAAGAAATCCCACAAGAAGTATTAGAAGCCGGGCGAAAGGTGAATACCATCATGGGAGCCGATGGAAACCCGGCAAGCCTAAAGGCCTATCGAGTGAAGGAAACATTGAGCGATAGCCAGGAGGGCGCATTGGTTGATTACTGGAAGGCGTGGCAGTTGTACGGATGCAATATGATCGCCCTTGTACTACAAGACGCTTTCAAATTGGGCGTGGCAACAGGCCGCCAGGAAGCCGCCGGAAAGAGTGGCAAGGCGTGACAAATATATCAAAGCGGGAAATTGAGTTTATAAAGAAATATCGAGAGTTACCCATTGAAGGCCAAGTCGGCATACAGGCCGTAATAAAAGCCTATCAACCCTTTATCAAGCCTAGACTGATAAGCCGTGATGGAAATGTATTAAAGGTTGATTTCCAATGTAGAAGGGAGGGATAGCATGATAGAAATTATAGACGGTGCAATTCACGTTGTTGTTGATTTCACTGATAAGCAAATGAAAGACCGCAAACGAAGAAGAGCCAAGCAGAAGGCCGCCAGGACTTTGAGAGCCAAGAGAAACCGAGCCCGGAAGAAGTAAGGCCGGGAAGGGTGTAATTTCCTACAGTCGTTATATAGCCCCGCCGGTATTACCAGTGCGGGCGGGGTGATTTATTTTTTTATTGTTACTCGCTAAAGTGCGAGGGATTGGAGAATCGAAAATGGAAAAAGAAAAGGAAGCTATGGAAAAGTTGGTAGCCAAGATTGGTGAGGGCATTGAAGCAGGTGTAGAAATGGCTAGAAATGAACCGGCGGTAAAGGAATTGATTAAGCAAGCCATGGAAGCTGATGAAGCGTGCAAGGATAGAGAAAAACTTTTCACGCTTGTTATTCATCATGCTTTTGCACTGGGGGCCGTTGTTCAAACGTTGGAAGAAGGCGTGAAGCACTTCGAGAAAGCTGAAATCAAAACTGCTGATAAGGAATAAGTTATTTAGGCCGTGAACGTGCTAGAAGCTAAAATAGACACGTCCACGGCTATTTCTATAAGAAAGGGGCGGGATTATATGGCAAGGGTACCAACAGGATTTAGAAAGAGAACCGGCGGCGGTTTTGAAAAGCGGTTTACCGTGAACGGTGTGCGCTATTCCGTCTATGGGGCAACTATTAAAGAATGCCAGGATAGAGAGCAAGAGAAGCGGGAACAACTGAAAGCGGGTATCTATTCCACTAATGCGGCGATCACTTTTGATAAGTATTTCCAAGAGTGGATAGCCCAAAAGGAATTAAGAGTAAGAGGAGCCACCATTGCCGGGTATCAAAGCATTTATAACTGTTATATTTCCAAAGCTATAGGGCGATGCAAGATAAGACTGATAGAGCGGCGGCAAGTTGTAGCACTCATGAATAAAATAGCAGCTACTGGAAAAGTAAGTGCGGCCAATTTTGCACGGCTTGTTATTTGCATGGTACTAAAGGCGGCGGTGGTTGATGATATTGTTTCTCGCAATGTAGCGGAAAATATACCATCTATCAAGAGGACAAAGCCACCCGCAAGAGATACGATACATAGAGAGCTTACAGAGTATGAGCTAAAGCAGTTCTTTTTACTAGCCAAGACTTCCTTATACTACAATGCATTTCGATTTCTTCTATATACTGGAACCAGGGCGGGCGAGTGTAGCGGGTTGCAATGGCGAGACATCGACAAAAAGAAAAACGTGGTACATATCCGCCGGACTATCACCAAGGGAAAAGACGCTAAACCCATAGTAGGAACCGAGCCCAAAACAAAGAAGTCCAAAAGGGATATTCCGATCAATCAAAGCATTAGGGCCGTACTAGATGAGCAATGGGCGTTTTATCGTGATACTCATGAAGTGCTAGCACTCAATGATTTTGTATTTCCGGGAAGGAATGACAGGCCGTCTAATGAAAACCAATTAAGAAGCGTGGTTATAGCTATATTAGAGAAGGGAGCAAAGCAAGGTATTTTTATAAAGCGGTTTGGGGTGCATGCTTTTAGAGATACATTTGCTAGTAGAGCCGTTAGAGCAGGAATACCGCCGAACACGTTAAAAGAGATTTTAGGGCATGCCAGTTTGGCTATGACTATGGATTTATACGCACACGTCAACCAACAGGACAAGGAAGAAGGCATGCAGAAAATGGAAGCCATAGACCTTTAGAAAAAAGCCGCCAGGAAGCACACGCCAGGCGGCTATTTTTTTACCCCATTTTTTACCCCGCTATTTACCCCTTAAAGCACCCCTTGAAATGAAATTCCATTTTAGATACACGGCGAACCATAACGGACTATAGCGGGCGAAATATACGACAATAACAGGCGTTATGAAGCTTTTTTGATGAATCGCCAATACCCGCTATGTACATTATGAATGAATTATGCTAGTATATTTATAACTATAATGTAGTGTAATAGTCATAAATAGTGAGTGCTCGTTAATTCGCTTTTTCAATAGAAAGAACTCGGATTGGTAATTGTTGTTAGTTGTTGGGACCAAACACCAAACAACAAACAACAAACAACAAACAACTAACAACAATGAGTGCACAGGAATCTGCACAATAGCCCGTATTTCTATGCACTTGAATACCAAAATTTTACTGCATATATTCAGTAAACATCGGGCGTATGAATTATCGAGCAGCCACTAAATAGAAATTTTCTATTCTATTTCAGAAGATGGATTTTCAAAGAATTTCTTGCACCGTTGGTGCATGACTATCCATGAAAATGATGATAGATCAAGTGGCTAGTGTATTGTCTCGATGATATTTACGAGTATCTGTCATTTAGCATGGATTGGTTTATGGTTTACGTTCCGAGCTCGTATAAAATCAATTCGCCGTGAAGAAAGCTTCATTGGTTTAAGGTTTATGTGCAATCCTATAAACCCTAAACCTTAAACCCTAAACCTATTTCTCAAGCAGCAACAATTTTTCTAAATATCGATGATACAGTACACTAGGGATTGAAACAAAAACATCCTAATCCCTAGCTCCTAATCCCTAATCTCGATTTTCATAGTAAAGGAGGATTCTCTTATGAAAATGAAACGTTTAGCTATATCGGCATTAGCCGCTGCTATGATTGGCATGGGCGTATGTTCACAGGTTTCTGCTTTTAGTTTAGGAAGTGTGTTGGGCGGCGTCGCCAAAGTGGGCGGCGTCGGTGTCCTAGTGGATAAGTACGGCGCTTCCATCAATAGTGCCATCAATTCGGTCATGATGAAAGAAGGGGCTGGCACCAATTATGCGACGAAAGTGGTACCGATTGTCAGTATTGGAAATAAAGGATACATCGGAGCAGCCCAGGTGATCGGGGATGCAGATCAGGTGGAAAAAGTCGAAGCGGTAGGACAGCTGGAAGTAAGCTGGAATGATAAATTGTTCCGCATTAAAGGCCTCATTCCAATGAATAGCAAAAATCCCACCAATTTCAGTCGTGTACAGGGCGTTGGCGTATCGGCGGTCATTGATGTACGGGTGTGATGGAAAGAGAAGATATCGCTGATTCAACATAGAGATTTAAATCGTTAGAGGTACAGGTTGCTCAAGGTACTCAAGGTTCTAAGGCTGCTCAGGTTTTCCGAATGTGATAATAGACGCCAGCGTCATTTGCTCATTCGAGAACCCTTAGAACCCTTAGAACCCTTAGAACCCTTAGAACCCTGTGCAACCTGTTTTACAGTATGAGAGGGAAAATACATATGAATAAAAAATTAATCGCAATGGCGGCAGGGGTGGCTCTGCTGATGTCTATGCCTGTCATGGCAGAGGAAGCTGTGACGTTGTCTGAAAAAATTGATCGCGTAGATGAGATTATTTATGGCAGTGCCCAGTCTGGTTCTCTGATTCATCGAGTAGACCAGGTGGATAACGTGATTTATGGCGTAGGAAATAGTTCTGCCAGTGGATTGGATAATCGTATCACCAATCTGTATGTGGATGTGGTGAAGAATGACGATGACACTACACCTTCTATTTCTACTAGAACCAATGCGATGGAATATTATTTGACTGATGAAGTCCAGACAGAACCTTTGACCACTCGTATCGGCGAATTGGAAACTCGGGTATATGGCAAGGAAAAGAAGGGGGCTTTGGATACTCGTATGGCGGATTTGGAAAAGTCCGTGTATGGGGATCAGCACTATGAAATGAAGACTGTAGAGCTTCCGGAAAATACGGTATTCAAAATCTCCTTAAATGATGATGTAAATAGCAAAACCAATCAGGTCGGAGATTCTGTGACATTTACTGTACAGGATGATGTGCTGGTGGATGATGTGTTGGTGCTGCCTCGTGGTTCCCAGGGGAGCGGGGTGGTCACTAAAGTGAGCCGTCCGAAGAGTTTTGGTCGCAGCGGCACATTAGATATTTCCTTTGACCAGGTCTTCTCTGTGGATGACGAAGAAATCCCTACTGTGTTAGGACCGGAAGCGAAGGAAAAACTGAAAATGGAAGCCGCTGCTGTCGGGGCTTCTACCATTGGTGCTTTGGCACTGGGCCCGATCGGCCTGGTGGGTGGCATTTTCGTGAAGGGGAAAGATGTGAATCTGCCGGCTGGAACAGAATTGTATATCCAGACTTCCAAAGCGGTCACCACAAAGGGGTTGGTTCTGAAGGAAGGTGCCCCGAAGACGGTCATCAGAAAACGAGTAGTACGTTCTGCGGCTGCAACGGATGAAGCGAAGGATAATAAGGTAGAAAAGGTGGAAACGGTCGATGCTACACCGAAAGCTGTTGTGACGGAAACGGCGAAGACAGACTCGGAACCGATTCATGAAACAAATTCAAATACAAAGGAAAAGGCAGAAGTCACCGATTCTTCTACTCATGATGGAGATTCGGCTTCTGTGGTTATCGTAAGAAATGACTAAAAATCAGTGGAAAAGAGGACTACTCTTGGCATGCTTTCTATCTGTGTTGGGCGGCATAGCGCAAGGGGCTGTCCTTTCACCGAGGGAAGAACAAGAGCATCTAGCGCAGGAAGGCCAATGGATGGCACCTTCCCTAGAAGAAGAGACTGAGCTGGTGGGAGACGGTAGCGTTTTGCATCCCGCTTATGGGCAGAAATGGGAACGTCAGGACAGTAGAGCGAAAGCTGGTAAAGGCCAAGAAAAGAATGGATTTCGTATTTCCAAAGAAAATCCCATGGTAGTACAGGCGGATAAAATGCGGTATAACCATGCCAATGGAGAGATAGAGGCCTTTGGAAATGTGGAGATTCATCATTTGATGGATACCTATCAAACACAATATGTGTATGGAAATACGATTACTCAGCAATATGTGATTCCTGGAGAAGTGAGATGGCAAAATCCCACCACTCGCGTCCGTGCTGAGCGAGCAGAGTATGATGGAAAAAATGGCAAAGGGCAGCTAGAAAAATTATCTGGTTGGGAAGAAGATACCTATTACTTTCAGGGGGATCATGGAACCTATGATAGAAATACCAATCAGGTGACAGTGGAAAATGGATATTTTACTACACGTCATGCGGTAGCAAAGGTGCCTGATTATCGTATCGAAGCAGAGTCTATTGAAATTTATCCAGGAGATCGCTATGTAGCACACAATTTGAAGCTCATGGCAAAAAATACTCCTCTTTTAACTTTGTCTCGGTATACAGGTTCTTTAAAAAAGGATAATAGCGTCAGCCCGTGGACGCTTATTCCACGTCCGGGATATGATAGTGACAATGGTATAAGCCTTCATAATTCTGTAGCGATTCCGTTAGATAAGGATATGAATTTGACTGTCTATATGGACAATCGATGGTATTCTAGAGCTGGATATAAACCAGATTTGGGAATCCAATATAATACTTCTGTGGGGCATTTAAATTTCCATTATGCAGAGAAACAAACAGCAACGAATGATGATGGGGGCATTTGGGTCAAGAAACGGCCATCTTTAGAATTTGAATCTAATCATTTCTATTTGTTTGGCTCTCGTTTTTATACAGCCATTAGCGGAGAATGGGGATATTGGGAAGAAGGCAGTGTAAAAGGCGCTTATAAGGGATATGACGCCTATATTTCCAGTGATCCATGGAAATTGGGGCAGTTCATGCACTTTAATTGGCGTGTAGGGTATGCCAAAGATTACTACAGTGCGACAGATACCATTCGGAGTATTGGTTACTATGGTATTGGTTTATCTGGGAAATATCGTTCTGTTTCTAGTTGGATTTCTTATACCAATCGAAATATTAATGGCGAAAGTCCCTATCGGTATGATACTTATAGTAGCGACAAACCTTTGGATGTTGGCTTCCGGGTGCAGGCTACACGGTTAGATGCCTTCAGCCTTGCTTGGTCGATTGATACTAAGGACGGTACACTGAAGCATCGCTATTGGACTTATTACCGAGATTTGCATTCTTTCTACGCATGGCTTCGCTATGATGATGTAGAAAGAGAAACCCAATTCATGATTACCCCGAAAGATTTTAAGTTCTAAGGTAGTAATGTGTTGGTTTGAGTAAGTAGGTATGCTAAGGCTTGCGGTTACAAGTTGCTCAAGGT
>CAVBRV010000052.1:0-3176 GCA_963597965.1 Paludibacteraceae bacterium
TCAGGGCATCGCTGGAGTTGATGGCGGTGCCTTTCCAGTAGGAGTCAGCGGTGCCGAGGCCAATGTTGAAGGTGGAGCCGGTGCCCTGGTTGTTGATGTCCCCTTCCAGCATGGCATAGCGGCTGCCTACACCGGTGACGTTGCCTTTGGTGTCGGTTTTGACATCGAAGTCAACACGGGCATTTGTGGTTTTTTGTCCATTAGTTCCCGTATTTTTTTCTAGTGTTTTTATCAAATTGGTAGCATTAGATATTTTCCCACCACCAATAGACGTGTAGGAATCATCTCCCTGTGCTGAAATGGCCGTATCAAAGTTATTGATATCTACCAAACCATCCACTATCATTTCACTTTTTACATTGCGAATAGCAGAGCTATTCACATCTGCTTCTCCAATAGAATTGACCTTCAATACACTACTATCATTGGTATTATAGATATGGAAATTTACATCCCCATCAAGATCAATTATTCCTTTGTCAAGACTACTTGCGTTCTCCCCTTCCAATGTAATCATTCCTGGATTTTGTATTTCTACATCAATAGGGCCATCATCACCACTAAGCCAAATAGCTTTTAAACTAGTTTGCCCTTTCCCATTTTTTTTATCTGATGTCACATACAAATCATGTCCAGTTAAATTTACAATCGCTTTAGAAGTGGGATCTGATGACCACCAGTTAATAATTTCGCTCCATTCTCCGATAATTTTTGTATCGCTCTCAAAGGTATAGGTACGTGTTCCGGTGGCTTCATCATAGGACTGTATACCGTTATCCATCCAAAAATCATTGTCAATATAGGCATTCAGAGGGGTATGATACACTGTCCATTTTCCATCTTCTTCCGTGGTATCGGTCAGTGATACATCCTCATTTGCATAGGTATAAGAAGAAATTTTAGCAAGAACAGAGGCAGATGTCAGACCTTCCTCAATTTTGGCATACTTGGTCAGATTGGAATCAGAAGCTGAATAAATCAGTTTATTCTTCAATGCATTCAATACAGAATTAACCACAGAAGAGCTGGTGGTATCAATGCCATTGCTGTCAGTGGTAGCCGTGATAGTAGAGCCGCTGGTTGCGCTAGCAATCGTTACATTACCACCATAGATGGTTGTTGGTGCGGATGTATCATGGGCATATCTAACGGTAGCATCCCCGGTAAAGGAAGAAATATTGATGTTGCCAGATTTCACAGAGCTATCTGTTACTTTTACAAAATGGGACGGATCAGATGCAGTGGTTTCTCCATCTAGGCTCTTTCCATCTGCTGTATATAGTCCCTTAGCACCGGTCATGTCGATGATACCGTTATTACTGGTTAAGTAAGCAATTTTTGCTTCTACTGCATTGCCGCTCTGATCTTTTTGAGTAGGAGTAATGGCATTATACCAGGTAGCTCCGTTATTTAAAGTGAGTTGCAAGCTATCGCCCATACCAAAGCCAGTCCAGTAGGTTTCTGCACCATCCATCTGAATATTCATGGAACCATTGCCAAAGCCAAGCCAATGGGATCCATTTTTCATGAACAGGTTGACTGCCCCAAATTCGCCTGGAGTTTCTCCATAGCCACGAGTATCGGCATAGTTGCCTTCCCACCAGGAATCTTTACCATTCAGTCCGACATTGATACGGCCTTTGGTGCCCATACCACCATTGGTGACCAAGTCTCCTGTAATCTGAGCAATATGATTCCCTGCCCCGGTGGGATTACCATCCTTATCTTTGGTCACATTGAAATTCACTACGCCGTAATTGGATGTCACAAATTCTCCATAGGCACGGATAGCTGCCCAAGCGCCATTAACAGCTTTCAAGTAGCCACCGCCCAGGTCAATGGTAGACGCTACCGCACTGACCGCTTCATTAGAGGAGTACCCTCCATCACTCTGTCCATCAGCGGTCACATCTACTAAGCCTGTAACGGTGATTTTACTGGTGCCAGTGACGCCATTCATGGTTTTAATGCCGACGCCATAGCTCTTCGTGGTCGATTTCCCATCTACGGTCAAAATAGCTCCATTGCTATCATTGTCGATGTAGATTTCCCCACTGCTATTGGCAAAGAGACCAGCCGTGACATTCGTCCCTCTAGCAGTAACAGTCATATTGCCTGCATTATTAATAGTGACTTTTCCCAAGTTGGCCGTATCTTCACTGCCATTCCCAATAGCCGCAATCCCTGTCGCTGCACCAGAACTATTGGTTTCAGAAATTGTCAGGGCATGGTGATTCATATCGATGACAGGCGTTTTCCCCTGGGCACCAGAAACGGCAGCACTGATATTTCCGAGCCATTTTCCGCCAGCAATTTCTTGTGTTCCATCACTTGGTTTAATCGTAGTGTCAGAGGTAAATGTATAAACTCCATCTTTAAGTACCCCTTGATACGAACCTCTTTGACCATCAATGTCCGAATTACCTGTAATAGGTGCGGTATAACTCTTGGCTTCTACCACCCCAGTCGGCAATAAAATACCAGCACTGAGAGCCAGTGCGACGCAGAGGCCCAATTTCTTTGCATATGATTTTTTCATATACGATGCTCCTTTCCATAGAAAGAAAACCTGGTAGTGCAGTACATGGCTCATCCCAATGCAAATGGCTATGATGGTTGTTAGTTGTTGGTTGCTAGTGATTGAAAGCAAAACAACCATCAACTACCAACCAACAACAATCACTCATCCAGTCTCTTGCCATTTGAAAAGCAAATGAACCAATTCCCCACTACGTCATGAAAGACACTAGCCTTTCATTAGAAATTGAGATTGCTTCTTGAATTTTTGCCTCCTCATCACCAAGTTTTCCCTGTGTTTCCTTGCTGATAATAGATGCATAAAAATTCTCTAACAATCTCTTTAGAGTATAAACCATATGACTATCATACAGTCAAGTATTTTATTTATTATTTATGAATGTTTTTAGTGCTGTTTGCTAATCGCTCTATAATATAGTGCCTGCTCGTTAATTCATTTTTCAATAGCAAGACGATTGTTGCTGGTTGCTGGTTGCTAGTTGCTGGTTGTTAGTTGTTACTCAAACTTTCCACCCATAAAATGGTGATTCATTCCGATATAATCTAAACCATTTAGCGGTTTTGAATAGGAATGATAGGTCCGTAGGACCTCGCCCCCTTCGGGGGAGATGCCGTAGGCAGAGGGGGTGTATTTTTTC
>CAVBRV010000052.1:3428-14560 GCA_963597965.1 Paludibacteraceae bacterium
GCACCCCCTCTTTTTATTTCTCCCCCGGAGGGGGAGATGCCCGATGGGCCTATCGTTTCAATTTAAATGCTGTTTGAAGCTAGATTGCATCAACGAAAAGTGATATTTCTTAGATGGGAAGTTTCAGTGGTTACTATAACAGTATAAAAAATAACGTTATGTGGACCTATCATTCAACCCAAAATATAAAAATTGGAGCGCTTTTAAATTTTATACGCCCCTTCCACCACTCCTCACTCCTAATTCCTCACTATTTTACCATTACTTTTCCCACCAATGGCTGCCTCTTATCCCCGCCTCTTGATATACTCCATCGCATAATACAACGCCTTTTCCGCCGCCCCGTAGCGCACACTTTTTCGAGAGCCCAAGAAATGTTCCTCATGCACCTCCGTACCATGCGCCCCAGACACACCGATATAGACCAAGCCTGGCTGTTCGCCTCGTTCACCTAAGCCCGGTCCCGCATAGCCTGTGGTAGAAATAGCCATATCCGCCTCGTACAGTTTGCGACTACCCTCTGCCATTTGCTTTGCCACTTCAACGCTGACGGCGGTGTATTTCTCTAACGTATCTGCCCGTACCCCCAGAACGGCTTCTTTCGCTTCATTCCAATAGGTGACCGCGCTCCCTTTGAAATAGGTCGAACCTCCTGGTAAATCCGTCATGAGCTTTCCGATCAGTCCGCCCGTGCAAGATTCCGCACTGCTCAAGGTGAGTTTCTTCTTCTCCAAAAGAGAAACCAAATCACTTCTCACATCCTGCTCGATATGGTAATCAGAAATAGGAAGCCGCTTCTTCAGTTCCTCTGCTACTGGATGAATCAAAGCATAGGCTGCCTCCCCATTTTCCGCTTTGGCCGTCACTCGAAGGGCAATGTACCCTGGTCTTGCCAGCAAAGCCAAGGTCGGATTGGTCTGATTTTGCACCAAATCCATGATTTTTTCTTCAATATCCGCTTCCCGCCCCTGTTCGATGGAAAAAATCATAGAACGAATCACGCCTTGCAACCCATATTTCTTTTCCAAATAAGGCATCATGTGCTTCTCCGCCATGGTTTTCATTTCAAAAGGCGGCCCCGGCAAATGAACCAGAATTTTTCCATGATTCTCTACCAACGCACCGGAAGCAGAACCAGCCTCGTTGGTGAGCAAATGAGAGCCCGCCGCAAACCAAGCTTGTCGTTCTAACGAAGGAAGATAGGTTCTTCCCCTTTCTGCATAATAACGAGCCAGCCGTTTGGATTCTTCAGGAAATAATTGGAAATCCAAGCCCAGTGCTTCCGCCCCTGCTTTCTTCGTGATGTCTCCCTGGGTCGATCCCAGTCCACCAGAAGTGATCACGAGATCCGCCCGGTCCAAAGCAATTTCAAAAGCCTGCTTCATCCGCTTCAGGTTATCTCCTACGGTGGTCATATAGGCCACCGTAAATCCATGTTCATTCAAAAATTGTGCCAGCCATTGGCTATTTTCATTGGTGATTTCACCCAGCAAAAGTTCTGTGCCAGTGGTGATGATTTCAGTGATCATGTTTCTTACCTCTTTTAGTTGCATATGATGTTGTTATGTTAAGAGTAGCGTTATCATCTCTATCCGTCATTTCGACCGATCGTATTTGTGCAAAATGATGATACTGAAATAAATAGATTTGTGTCCCTGAGTGGAGAAATCTCTTCAGCACCATCGGTAAGGGCTTAACGACAGAAACGGGAATAGTAATTAGTGAGTGCTCGTTAATTCGCTTTTTCAATAGCAAAATCCAAATAGACAATTGTTGCTGGTTGTTAGTTGTTTGTTGTTGGGGCCAAGCAACCGACAACAAACAACTAACAACAGTGTGTGCAAAGAAATCTGTACAATAGCCCGAATTTCTTTGCACTTAAATGGCAAAATTTCACTGCATGTATTCAGTAAACATCGGGCGTGTGAATTATCGAGCACTCACTAATTAGGTTACTAAAAATAATAACATGAACCGAATCCGTCATTAAGCCCTTATCGCTACTGCTGAAGAGATTTCTCCACTCAGGGACATGAATCATTTCACAACTTCCACATCATTAAGCACAAATACGACCGGTCGAAATGACGAATAGAGATGATACCACTTATTTCAAAAAGTGAATGAATAACCCATCCATTATATATTTGTATTGTACTCGGTTTAAGAAGAAATGGCTAGAGAAACAGTCATTCCTTCAATTTTCAACTGATAAGAAGGCGAATTAGTGACTGCTCTTGGTTGCTGGTTATCTGAATGCAAACAACTAACAACCAGCAATAAAAAAGAGCTATAAAAGATTACGCATAACCTTTTATAACCCTTTTTAACCTTCTACCAGCGGGATATGTAGGATTTTAGCAAATAGGAAAATCCGAATCATAACCTAATCCCTAATCCCTAATCCCTAGCTACTAGTCACCGATTCTCTCCGCAATCAAATCATAGGCATACCCATCGACGATATGAACTTTCACAAAATCCCCAGGCTGGAGGTCTCCTGGATTGTCGATGTACACATTACCATCCACTTCGGGTGCCTGGAAGGAGGCGCGGCCTTTGGCTTGCTGGTGGCCTTCTCCATCATCGATGATTTCTTCTACCAAGACTTCCGTATCCATGCCGATGAGATTTTCATTGTTTTCTTCCGAAATCCCTGCCTGGATGGACATGAGCTGGTGATAGCGATCTTCTTTCACTTCTTCGGGAATCTGATCCGTCATGCGCGCAGCCGGCGTTCCATCTTGGGGTGAGAATTTGAAAGCTCCCATGTCATCAAATTTAATTTCTTTGATAAAATCACAAAGCTCCTGGAAATCTGTCTCTGTTTCTCCTGGGAAACCCACCATTAGTGTGGTACGGATGGTCATTCTGGGGCTAGCCGCACGGAGTTTGCGAAGCAAGGTTTTAATACTTTCCGAAGAATCCCGGCGATGCATCCGCTGGAGAACGCTATTGCTGATGTGCTGCAGCGGAATGTCTACGTATTTGCAAATTTTATCTTCTTTCAGAATCACATCCAGCAATTCGTCATCAAAATAAGTCGGGTAAAGGTAGAACAGGCGAATCCATTTCACTCCTTCGATTTTCACCAGTTCTCGAAGCAAGGCTGCCAGGGTGGTTCCATTTTTCAAATCCCGTCCATAGCAAGAAAGGTCTTGGGCAATGAGATTAAATTCTCGCACCCCATCAGCCGCTAGACGCCGCACTTCGTGAACAATAGAGGGAATGGGACGGCTTCTCATGGGTCCTCTCACGTAAGGAATGTAGCAGAAAGTGCATCCATTGCTGCAGCCTTCCGCGATTTTCACATAGGCCATGTATTTCGGCGTCAAAGTCTGGCGAGGGATGAGTTCTTCGTTCGCACAAGGGGTAGTATCGAATCGATACACCTTTTTCCCTTCGTTTTGATAAGACTCTTCCACGGCGTCCAGAATGTCTTGCCAGGAATCGGTACCTAGGAAAATATCGATTTCCGGGATTTCTTTTCCCAGTGCTTCTTTGTACTGTTGGGTCAAGCAACCAGCGGCCACGAGGCGTTCACATTTACCTGTCTTTTTATATTCTGCGGCTTCCAGAATGGTCTGGATGGATTCATCCTTGGCCGGGTCAATGAATGTGCAGGTATTGATGATGATAACCTGTGCTTCGGCCAGGTCATCGGTAATTTCATAGCCTGCCTTTTCCAAAATGCCCACCATCATTTCTGTGTCTACCAAGTTTTTAGAACATCCCAAGCTAATAAATCCTAATTTTTTTGCACTCAATTATTTGTACCTCCAAATCGTACCTTTTCTCCCCATTGATTGAGCAAATCTTTTTTGCCTTCCTCAAAATATTTCTTTTCTAATCTCCAGAATTGCAAACTATTTCCTGCTGCATCAGGGCTGCTGCCTTCATCATTGACATATACCAAGTAGCATTGGTTCTTTTCCATCATCGATTTATAAGGTCCAGGGTTCAAAAGCCAATCGATCAAAGCCTTTCCCCGTTCTGGATGGGAGCTGTCTGCCGCTAACCCCACGCCGTATAAATACCAGAGGGAGCCATCTTCTGGATAAATAATGGCTACTGGCATTTTTTCGTTTTTCGTACGGAGCGCTTCATTTAAGCCAGAAATACCAATATCGCATTTCCCCATGGCCGCCATACGGGACGGTGTGGATAAATACTTGCCATATTGCACCAAATGCTGCTGGGCTTTGCTAAGAAGACGGAAAGAGTCTTCGATCCCAAAGTGCTCTGCCAGGCACATGAGCATGTCTTTTGCCATATCCGCCGCAATGAAATCGGTCATAGAGAGCCGCACCGACTGCCTAGACAGCACTTCGTCCCAAGTATAGGAAAAAGCAGGATGCTTGGAAATAAAATCGGGATTCACCGCAAATACGACCGGGTCCACCCAAAGTCCCGTCCAGCAAGAGTCTTCATCTCGAAAAATCTGTAGTGCCGTATCGGTTTGAGAAGAAGAATACGGTGTAAGCTGCCCATTCTGTTTCAATGCGATGAGGGCATCTTGGGACGTCAGGTATACGTCCGCTGGCTTATCATCCTGATTCTTTCGGCGGAGTAAGTCATTGGTCGATACGTAGCAAATATCAAATTGTATGCCCTGGTCCTGATAAAAGGCATTTCCTAAGTTTTCTAGAATGCCAGAAAAAATATCCGTATAGATGACCACTTTTTCGATAGGATACGCTTCCTGCCGCCGCATTTCTTCATGCTTTTTGGCATATTGCAGGATTCCGGTAAAAGCCGCTCCTGCTAAAATCAAAAATAATAGGACTGATAGTAGCCGTTTCACGGGCTTTCACCTCCTTGCATGATTGTTGTTTACTTGGTTTGATACTTTTGGATAAAACACCGCTAGAAGTTACAGGTTTCTAAAGGTTCTAGGTTACTCAATGGATATGATTTAGGTTTAAGGTTTATGCTCCGAGTTGTTTATAGGAAACCAGCATGCTTCCATCACCTCATTGGTTTAAGGTTTATGGGTTATATGTTTGCTATTAAACCTTAAACCAATGACACTTTCTTCGTGGCGAATTGTCACATACGAGCTCGGTATATAAACCTTAAACCAATACATGATAAATGACGAATACCTAAATATCATTGGCACAATGCACTAGAAAAACATACTGCTAATCGTCAACCTATCCTAATCCCTAGCCACCAATCCCTAATCCCTTCATTGCTCCCCGCTATGTCCTTCCTCAGTCGTCGGATGGAGCATTTCCGCCAACGCTTCCTTGCTCATCAAAATATCTCGTGGCTTCGCCCCTTCTGCCGGACCTACGATACCCATGCGTTCCATGGTATCCATCAAGCGTCCCGCCCGGGTATAGCCGATACGGAAACGACGCTGCAAAGCAGAAACAGAAGCCCGCTTCGTATCGAGTACCCACTCCGCCGCCTCTTCCAAAAGATCGTCCTGCTCTTCATCCAGCTGTTCCGTAGATTCCTCTTTCTCTGGAACAGACAAATCAATCGGTTCATAGACCACGGGCTGCTGTTCCTGTTTCATACATTCATTCTTCACATATTCCACCACAGCCTCTACTTCTTCATCGGAAATAAAGGCACCCTGGATGCGAACGGTGCTCAAAGCGCCGGCCTGTTTGAACAGCATATCCCCTTTCCCAAGCAAGGACTCTGCCCCACCTTCATCCAAAATGATGCGAGAATTTAATCCCGATTCCACCATGAACGCAATGCGGCTTGGGATGTTCGATTTGATGACACCCGTAATGACATCTGCCGAAGGACGCTGGGTGGCTAGAATCAAATGGATGCCGGCAGCTCTTGCTTTCTGGGTCAACCGCTGAATGAGTACTTCCACGTCTTTCGCTGCCACATTCATGAGGTCCGCAAATTCATCCACAATGATGAGGATATAGGGCATTTTCTTTTCTGGATTGCTTTTGTTATAGCCCTCGATATTTCGTACTTTGGCCCCTGCAAAAAGTTGATACCGAGCTTCCATTTCACGGACGGCCCAATTCAGCGTGCCTTGGGCTTTCTTCATATCCGTCACCACTTCGGTTCGCAAATGAGGAATGCCATTATACACGCTCAGTTCTACCACTTTCGGGTCGATGAGCATGAGTTTCACTTCATCGGGACGACTGTGATAAATAATGCTGGTAATAATGGAATTGATGCACACACTCTTCCCGCTGCCTGTAGAGCCTGCGATCAGAAGGTGCGGCGCTTTTGCCAAATCGGTAACAACCGTTTTTCCGGTAATATCTTTCCCCAATGCCACCAAGATGTGACCCTTTCCATGCTGAAATTCGTCACTGGCGAGTACATCATGGAGGGGCACTGAGAGAGCTTTCGTATTTGGAATTTCAATACCCACCGCCGATTTGCCTGGAATTGGCGCTTCGATGCGGATATGAGTAGCCTCCAGCGCCATAGCCAGTTCATTAGAAAGGCCTTCTATTTTGCTCACCCGGACGCCCATTTCTGGCTTGAGTTCAAATCGGGTCACCGTAGGGCCCATACTGAAATGCACCACTTTTGCTTTGACGCCGAAACTTTGGAGCGTGGTCTCAATCAAAGCCGCTTTCTGCCGCACGTCACTTTGGCCGCTTCCTTGATTATTTCCTGCATGAAGCAATGACAGCGGCGGGAATTGATAAACCGGTTTGGTTTCTACCGGAGAAACAGGGACGGGCTGGCTACTCGGCGCAGTAGTAGTAGGCACTGTCACCGCAGATGCAGCCAGAGAAGCGATTTTCATCGGCCCTTTTTCCAACTCCGGTTCCTGGGTAGGCTCTTCTTCCGGGATTTCCACTGGCGTTTCTTCCATAGGCAAATCCTTATTTTCTTCGGCCAGTGGTATTTCTTCTGTACTTGGTTCTTCAGGAGAAATCGTTTCTTCCCCTCCCCCATCGTCAGACGCCTCTACCGAAGTAGATAGTTCCGAAATTGATTCATTGGATTCTTCCGGAAATTCTTCTTCTGGTAGCGGGACTTCCGGGATGGCTTCTGCTACTGTTTCTGTGGTAGCAGAAATATCATCATCCGGCGTGGGTTCCTCTTCAGGAGTCGGTTCTTCGGTTTCCGTATTCTTCCTGAAAATAAATTCCGTGGGTTTATCGTCTAGCACTTCCAGCCGGGCTGCAGAACGAGCCGCCTCCATGGCCGCTTTTTTCTCCCGTATCCGCTGGGCTGCGTCTTCCAATTTCTCGCCTGTCTTTTTCCCAATGACCTGTGCCTTATTTCCCACCTTCTTCGCTTCAGCAGAAAGGGACCAGTGGGTCAAAAGCAGCACATCGATTACAATCGCCCCAATGAGAAATAAAGTGGTGCCCAAATCTCCCAGCGCGTCATGGCAGAATGAAGAGAGCCCAGCTCCCAAGATGCCGCCATAACTCAGGATATACTGGATTTCCATTTCCTTTCCATCAGGCACGCAAAAATGATGCACCGCCACCAAAAGAAGAAGTGCCAAAAGAATAATCAGCACTAACTGGCGCTGCAAAGAAATGCCCTTGGAGGTCACCGCATAGCGACCACCAAAGAACATCATCAAAAGTGCACCCAAAGGCGCCCCCATTCCCAAAAGAAAATGAGTTCCCTTACTGCACATGTCTCCTAAAAATCCTGTATTTCCACTAAATAAACTGAAGAGAACAAACACGCTAAAAAGAAACAAAATCACCCCTGTGATTTCATAGCTCTTTCCCGATTCATTTGTTTTCTTCGTAGGCGATCGTCTGACCGCCTTCCGCTTCGTCGTCCGTTTTTCCATAATTTCTATTTCACAACCTAATATATTTTATATCCTATATTATAAATAAGTCTTTTAAGGGGTTTGGATTGGTTAGCAGTTGGCAGTTTGCTGTAGCTAGTATTTTCCTACTCTGTCATTTCAACCAATGAGATTCGTGCGAAATGACATAAAAAATACTGCCTACTGCTAACTGCCAACGATTCCAATCCCTATCATTATCGCACAACTCGCCCTATTTCAGCAACTAATTAGTAACTCTAGTTACCAGTCACCAGTCACTAGTCACTAGTCACCAACAACTACTTTCCTTTCTTCCTCATTTCCTTCCATCTCTGGGCAATCATCGCTTCCGCGCCATTCATGACAGGGCGATAATACACATGCCCCACCAATTCATCCGGTAAATATTGTTGATCCACCCAACCGCCGAAAGCGTGAGGATATTTATAATCGATGCCAATCCCCATTTTTGCAGCACCGCCATAGTGAGCATCCATGAGATGAAGAGGAATGGACCAATCGCGGCGGGTCTTTTCCTCCCCTTCCGCCGCAAAGATGCCAGCGCAGGAACTATTGCTCTTGGGCGCTAAACAAATATAGAGCACCGCTTCGGCCAGAATGATTTGGGCCTCTGGAAATCCCACCATTTCCGCCGCTTGAGCAGCAGACACAGCCACTTGCAGCGCACGAGGGTCTGCCAATCCCACATCTTCTGCCGCACAAATCATGATACGCCTGGAAATAAAGGACGGCTTCTCTCCGCCATCAATCATACGAGCCAGGTAATGAAGCGCCGCATCGGGGTCGCTGCCACGCATACTTTTGATAAAAGCGGAAACAATATTATAGTGATAATCTCGATTTTTATCATACACAGAAAGCTGCTCCCCAGCCACTTCTTGTATTTCCTTCTCCGTCAGCTCGCCCCCATCTTCTAACATAGCCGTGGTCTGTTCCAGCAAATTCAAAGCTACCCGAGTATCTCCCGATGCATAAGAAGCAATCATTGAGAGCACCTGGTCAGATACGTGGAAATGATGCATCCCGAGACCTTGCTTTTCATCCGTCAAAGCTCGTTTCAGTACGGCGATGACCGCCTGGTCATTTAAAGCATTCAGATGAATCAGTCGCATCCGAGAAAGAAGCGGCCCATTGATTTCAAAATAAGGATTTTCCGTGGTGGCACCGATGAGAATAAATGTCCCATCTTCCACGTACGGCAAGAGCACATCCTGCTGGCTTTTATTGAACCGATGAATTTCATCGATAAAAACAATAGTCCGCCGACAGTAGTAGGACAATTCTTCCTTCGCCTTCACCACAACATCTCGGATGTCCTTGATGCCGCTGGCAGTGGCATTGACTTTGACAAAATTGCTTTTCGTCATCTCCGCAATGACAGAAGCAATGGTCGTCTTGCCACACCCAGGCGGCCCAAATAGCAAAATCGAAGGAAGTGTATCTTTTTCCACCATTCGCCGAAGGAAAGACTGCCGACCAATGGCACCGTCCTGCCCCACAATATCATCCAACCGGCGAGGCCGCATCCGATCCGCCAAAGGGGCATAACTATGTTGTTCATCTGAAGACATATCAAATAATGAATCCATGATTTTATTCCTTTACAATTTGTTGATAGTTGCTGGTTGTTTGTTGTTGGGTTTCAAACAACAGACAACCAACAACTATCAACAATACCTTCATATAATGAAATGATCGCAAGAGGAAAACGACCACCATAAAAGCCGCCAAGAGAACTTAGCGGCTTGTTCATTCCATCGCCCCACCATGTCGTTAATAGCCGGATTTTGAGTCTGCGTAATTGCAGGTGGGTGTCCGCGTGAAAGATTTCATCAGTCCCCACGAAAGGGCATGGACTACATCAGCCATCTCTGGACTCCCTCTAAAAAAAGTATCGGTTCAAAATATGAAGCCGCACGTGCACAGCAGGGTTTCTATGCATAGTGTAGCAAAATACACGACAATTTACAAGGGATTGACAAATCATTTTTTATGTGATAATGGAATTTTCTTTACTATTAGTTGACAAGTTCTAAACAACTGACAACTAAACTGACAACTAATAGGCAAGTGTTTATTCCTTTAAACCTTCTGCAATCTTTTCAATCAAGATATGACCTAATTCATCCTTAGACATTTTCGGATATTGTTCGATATGTCCATCTTTGTATAATAGAGAAGCAATATTGGTAGGGACATTGAATCCGGCTCCCGGCATCGCTACATCATTGGCTACCAACATGTCCAAGTTCTTTCGCTTCAGTTTAGATTTCCCATGTTCGATGACATCCTGGGTTTCGGCAGCAAAACCCACTAAGAATTGATGAGTTTTCTTCTGCCCTAGTCCGAAAAGAATATCCGGGTTCTGGGTCAAATCGATGTGGAGGCAGTCGTTATCTTCTTTCTTGATTTTCTGGGTAGCCTGTACGGTCGGGCGATAGTCAGAAACAGCAGCCGCCATGATAGCTACATCGCAATCGTCAAAGCGTTCCTTCATGGCTTCATTCAGTTCTCTAGCATCGTGAACATAAACGACTTTGACACCTGCTGGTACAGGTAATGCCGTTGTGCAACTGACGAGTGTCACATCTGCATCTTCCATAGCCGCTGCTTTGGCAATGGCATAGCCCTGTCGACCACTGGAACGGTTGCTTATGTAACGAACAGGATCAATATTTTCCTGCGTTCCCCCAGCGGAGACAATGACTTTCTTTCCTGCTAACAGATGACGTCCGAAAAGGCATTTTTCTATACTTTCCAGAATGGTTTCTTGTGCTGGGAAACGGCCTTTTCCATTGGTGTTACATGCTAAATGACCCGATTCTGGTTCTACAAATTCATAGCCGAAGGATTTCAGTTTTTCCATATTGGCTTGTACGATGGGATTTTCGTACATATTGGTATTCATAGATGGCACAAAAAGAACTTTGGCTTTGGTCGCCATAATTGTGGTAGAAAGCATATCGTCCGCAATGCCGTTGGCCACTTTCCCAATTATATCCGCCGTAGCTGGCGCAATGACAAATAAGTCTGCCAACTGGGCCAGTGCGATGTGTTCCACATCCCATTTGCTGATATTGGCAAACATGTCCACTGTCACATCATTGCCGGATAATTCGCCAAAGGTGATCGGAGTCACCAGCTTGGCTGCATTGGCGGTCATGATGCAATGAACATCGGCTCCTTTTTGACGGAGCTGACTTACCAATCCAGCCGCTTTATAGGCGGCAATTCCGCCACAGATTCCTACGACGATATGTTTATTTTCAAACATAAAATTTCCTCCAAGAAATATTTTGATTTGGTGTTTCTGTAAGGTTTGTTTACAAAAAAAGTGTTGTTAGTTGCTGGTTGTTAGTTGTTTGGA
>CAVBRV010000052.1:14609-15116 GCA_963597965.1 Paludibacteraceae bacterium
GTTCTACTATTGGAAACGCTTTATTATAGATTATATAATATAGTTTCTTATATAGTCTTTTACAAGTTGAAACCTGAATGACTTCCCACTATTTACACACAAAAAGTCAGGACGCTCTCTTCGTGACACAATGTTACAGCGTGATCATCCTGACTTCATTTTTATTTACCAAAAGTATACGTGATTTTATCTTCGTAAATTTCTTCTAGTGCAATGGTTGCGGGTTTCTTATTTTCTGTATTAGGAATAAGCGGAATCTGTCCATCTGTCAATTCCCGAGCCCGCTGCGCGGCTAAAGTAACCAGCGTGTATTTAGAATCTACTTTTTTTACTAAGCTGTCAATAGAAGGATAGCACATCATTTTAAAGGGACCTCCTTATTAATATACTGCTTGAAAATCGTTTCAATTTGTCCTTCATTTCTGGACAATTTACATTTCTCTGCTTCCAAAATAGAGCAAGTCTTGTGAATAGCATCTTCCAGCTTATCATTGACAACGATATAGT
>CAVBRV010000053.1:0-14917 GCA_963597965.1 Paludibacteraceae bacterium
AGATGAAATCGCTTTCTTAACTTAACAGCTACCCTCCGGAAGAGATGCCCGATGGGCCTATCATTTCAATTTAAATACCGCTTAATGTCAGATTGCAACGACGAAAAGTGATATTTCTTGGGTGGGAAGTTTGAGTTAGTTGTCGGTTATTTGATCCCAACAACCAACAACTAACAACCATATATTATTTCCCCACCACAAAAAGGCACAGCTCCCGCTTCGTTTTTGACTTCTATCTAGAGAAACCAGGGAATCAGGCACCAGCACATTTCACGGTTCATACCACAGTTGTGATTAAACTTCGTGCTACATTTTCTTAGATTACGCTATCATATCGCTTTTTCGCCGATAAGTACTATCTAATTCAGCATTCTCAAAATATGGAATGGTAGCTTAGTGGTAGCTTAATTTTAACAACTATTTTTTAGCACACGCATATATTGACAATGCAGCAATGCCAATCCAAATATTTCTTTGCCTAGTCTTCACCTGGATTTTGTGTTTTACCTCTTTTTCTAACTTCGCTAAGGATTGATTGGCTTTCTCTAATGATTTCTGCGTCTGAACGTTCAAGACCTTGGATTCTGTCAACTGTTTCTTGGCTATCTCTAATTGCTGATCTGCTATTGTCAACTGCTTCTGTTGCTCGATCAAGAGTTTCTGCTTCTCGTCGTTGTGTGTCTGCAGCGTCTGTAAGTTCTTCTTTAACGTCGTCAGCTGACTTTCCGATATCTGATACATCCCCTCGGCCTGCAAAGTAGAACCAGCATCCAGCCAAAGCAAGAAGGCTAACGATGCAGCAAAGAGCGACTTTTTTCTTTTTGGTAAGCTCCACATTGTGCCTCCTAGTCGTTCCATCCGTCGAAGCGCATGAGGTCGTTTGCATTGATGGTGCTGAGTACTTTGCTCGCATAGTCCGGGTCGGTGGCGTAGACTGGCGCCAGTGCTTTCACAAATTCGGCAACATCCCATGTCTTATGCCACGTGTCCAGTGCGTTGCTGTAAGCTGGTTCTTCTGTAAGCAGTACGCACCAATCATTGATGGCGTCTTCCAGGGAATCATAGGACTGGAATTTGGCGTAGATGATTGCCCATTCGTCATCGATGTATTCCCGTGTCGGCTTTACAACGTAATCGCCCCAGCCGTTGTATTTCCGGCCAAAGTAGTTGTGGTCTCCGATACAATACCGTCCCCAGCCGCTTTCCAGAGCTGCCTGTGCGATGCATACGGAAGCGGGAAGGTTATGATCGGCGCAAACTTTCCCTGCTGTGTTTCCGATGTATGCAATAAATTCATCTGGTGTCATGTTTTACCTCCAAGTCGATTTTCTCGATTTCGGCTCTAATTTCAAGAATATGAATATAGTTTCCCATATGGAAAGCCTGCTTCTTCAAAAGTTCCAGAGAACAACTTGGTTCAAAATCGAGCGTCCCTGCTTCATATTTGACCAACATTTGATGCAGTTTGTTCCATCGCATTTTTACCTGCCAATATTCCGCTTTGAAACGTTCTTTATAATCTGCACTATCCATTAGATGTTCAGTTTCCTTGAGTGTCATTTCTATTTTCCTTTCTTATCGATCTTTTCTATCAGACCATTCATTGCTTCAACTCCCGCATCGTTTAGATTTTCAAGAACGGATTTAAATTCCACAGCCGCTAGGTAACCTATGCAAATCTGTGTCCATGGTGCCGGCACATGGAGGTCACGAAAGACAAAGTCTACTACACTACTACCTAAAACAACAATGAGATACATAATAATTTTTTCAACAAATTTAGTCCTCATTACATAAGAACTAATAATTCCTCGCCTGTGAGCTTCTGGAATGGCTTGAATTTCTTCCCAGACTCCTTTATGCTCTGTCAATGGTTTGGCTAGTGCAATCCATTTGGTGAAGAGGTCAAGGAATATCAGAACAGTGAAAGCAGTGATGAGTTCTGCATGGAGCTGAAATGTGGCCGTCAGGCTGCCTACCAGAAGTTTGTCTGTCCAGTCATTTAAGAGTGTGGACCATACATGGCTGATGTTGGTTTTTATGGTGTTGAAGTCCATGGTTACGCCTCCAATTTCTTTTTGAGCTCTTCGATGCGCTTGGCTTCTTCGTTGTACGCCAGGTCTACATTGAGATCAGTCGCCAACTGTTGGTTCAGTTGGTTCTGCATCTCAATGATTCGCCCCTGTACTTCGATAACTTCTTGCGGTGTCATAAGCTCTCCAGGTATTCTTTTACTTTGTCTCTGTACTTTACCGGGACTTCTTCTAGCGTCATGCGACCTGTAAGGATTCTATTTGCGTAAAATTTAACTCGTATCATTATGCTTCACCTCCATTTTCTAATTCATCCACTCGGATGGACAGGTCGTCTACCATGTCAGACAGGTTGTCTACAATTTCAGAGAGTTTCGGGATGGGTGCATCAGCTGTGAGGTAGAGGTTATCAAACTGTTTGTTGACTTCTTCCTTGGAAAGTGCGGTAAGCAGGCTCTTTTCGTGGTATCTCCAAACTTTTTGTGTCTGAAGTTCTCCATTTTCAATAAATGTCTGTTCTACCTGTTCCATATCTTTTCTGAGGTAAACGTTGGCTTTGCCATTAGGAAGCGGTTCATATGTGATGACTTCCGGTTTTGTGTTGGATTGTACCCATGTTTCTTCCATTTCGTTTCTTCCTTTCGTAATTGCTAACAACTTTAGCACAATAATTAAATACTTTTGTTAAATCGTAATTCTTCCAGGCTTCACGGCTATCGGAGTGTGCAAAGAAGCCTTTAAAAGATATGAGTCGCTTGGCTTGTTTATATGTCAGGTGCCCTTGCTGCTGATAGCGGAGTACCATCCTCCTAGCATGAATAAATGTCTTCGCTCGGATGGTGACTTTCCCGTTTCGATGGACCACATATCCCATCATGTCTACACCGGTATCTAGCCGTCTTTCTTTTCCTCTGTAAATGATGACTTTGGATTCCATCTTTCGGATTGCAAAATTCGGCTTGATATTAAGATGTAAACTATCCTTTGCAAATGCTCGGATTTTCTTTACCGCTTTTAACAGCTTTCGTCTGTTCGGCGATGCGACCAGAATATCGTCCATAAAAATCACGATATGCGATACACCTTCCTGCTTTGCTAATTCACGGTAGATAAAACTGACCATGTACTGTGCCGCCCATTGCGATGGTAGGGAGCCTATCATTAATCCGTCTATATTGGCTTGCTTATATGAGTCAAGTAGCATTGACCATAGATAAATGATGTGATTACCACATTCTTCTCTAACCAGGTCGTGTTTCATTTTGGATAGCAATAGCTTGCGATCGATGGATTGAAAGCAGTGGCGGATATCCATCTTGACGTAGTATCTACACTTTCTGGTATAGCGCAACTTATGTGTTTTGGCGTAATGTGCGGCTCGTTCATCTTCGTCCATGTACTTCTTGATCAAGCGCATTCCGTAGACTTGGCCTCTATCTTTGATCGATGAGCATTGCTGGATTACTAGACGTCTATGCCATAATCTTTCGCACGATCTGACGGCGACATAATCATAAAGTCTTTGTTGTGGTTTCTCCTTGCCGATTAGTCGGACTTTTCCGGAGCTAGAATCAAACCGTTCTTTCGCTGTCACGATAAACGGTTCTATAGACTGGTTCTTGATTTCCGCGGCCATTTCTTCTGCTAGGCATGATATGACTCTATCTACGGTGGCCGGATCGTTTTCTTTGATTTCGTTGTATTCATCAAGACTAAATCCTTTCTGTAGGATTAATTTCCGAAAATCTTTTCTACCTTTATGCCGTTTCAAGCAAGCGTAAATAAATGGTTTTATGGTTTTCGGATTCGTTATGTCACAGCACATATGCTGATAGATCCTTTCTGAACATAATGCAGTATAACTGCATGGTGCTAGATGTTAATTTTCGCCGCAGCGCGGGCTATATAACGTGAGTTTTACAAAATTGAAAACTATTTAGGATGATTAATTGTTCAGAATTGCGAGCGCCGATGTTCCACCACGTGTTACCCAGCCTGTTGTTCCCGTTGACGCATGAGAGACCACAGATCGGGACCCCATTCCCCGGATTGTCGAACGCGCATCGCTATATAGCCCTTACTTTCCAAGGGGGGCTCTGCCCCCACTGTCAGCTACGCTGCCAGTCCCCCCGGCAGCCGTTTGGAGAAAGGCGAGCGCCGACGCTCCACCACGCGCGACCCAGCCAGTCGTCCCCGGTGACGCACGAGAGACCACAGATCGGGACCCCAAGCCCCGGACGGCCGAACGCGAGAAATTCTCTTGTCGTACCAGTAGTTTTCGCAGATAGCCACATGGCATCTTTTTCGTAAGTCGAAGAAGATCCGCCGTCCATATCATCTGCAAAATACATTCCGTTTTTGTAGGATACGTGCTTGATATATACCCACGCCCCGACGTCTGGTTGCTTTGCATTGATTCCGGTATCAATGTAATCTGATGTAATATCGGTAGACTGCTTTAGTACCGACTTCACGATATAAGGCGTGTAGTAATAGATGTTTTCATTGTTTGGATCTTGCCAGAGCTTTAAGATGGTATCAGCTAAGACCTCATAACAGCCGTTCATAAGCTCGATGCCTTGAATGGAAATCGTATGCTTTCCATCAGTTGGATCGAGAGCACCCGTATTTCCTTTCAGGCTGTCATTAATACCGGATGCATAGGGCATGTTAGCAATATACGTAGTTCCATCTGCAGCAGCACCATTCGCTTGTGTCGAAAACGGGTTAGGAGCGTCTACGTGAATCGCATCGTAAGTGACATCGTTGATAACAACTTCTTCGATTGCCGTAATTCTGCATCCAGGTTTCTTTATGATGCTATCTGCCAGAGAGGAATCTCTTTCCAGATATGTGTATTTCGGATCCCAAGAACCGATAATCACGGTGCTTCCTACTATAAACTTTGCGCCTTTTCCTTTAGCTAGCAGCACTCTCTTGACGTTGTTCTCTGGATATTCGGCATTCTCGGTCACGGAATAGTTGAAGCTGCCGTTCAAAATCCCATCAAGTGATTTAGACGCAAAGAGTAGTTTAGCCATTAACGTAATAAAAGATCTATCCGCAGATGTACCGCCGGAATATGTCCTTCCGTTTACCTTTGCTAAAGTCTGCAGTTTGTTATGCGAAAATCCGGTTTGCGGTAATATGCCGGAGCAGCATGTTAATCCGCCATCTGACCTAGCACCGGCCATGTATTTTCCATGAATCACCCATTCGCGCATAGTGCCATCCATCTTGACTGATTCAGGTAGTGGCTCAATATGACTGTATACCCCTTTGTAGGTAGCGCAATACCCTTCAATCTCCGTCTGGCTGCTTTCGCTTCGTTCTGTCCAGTGATGGTAGCCGCTCATTTGCAGGACACCAACGTATTTATTTGGATTGCTTCTTTCAAAATCAGGGCTGATGCCGTCAATGGCGGTAATGACAATGTCTGTGCCGTTCATTTCCCAATTGCAGTCTGTGGTGGCGAAAAGCGGATGTCCCATGAAGTCATTCTTCCCTGCTTCTGTATCGGTGGATGGTACGCATTCCATGCCTACCAGGTCGCCTTTTCTGGTGCCTGTGGAGAGGGAAGATGTGTCGGGGTTGTAGAACTCTACCCAGCCGTCCCAGTCTTTGACTTTCTGTCTGGTAAGGCTGTACCACTTATCCACCAAAGAAGTGAGTTCTTCCGGTGTTGCTTTATCCGCTTTGTTTGCCTTGAACCAGATTTTCTGCATTTCTCTGTATTTTTCTACCGTTCCATCCAGGGCGGCCAGGATCATATCATCAAAGGTCCCACTGGTACCGCCTGTGACTTTGACTAAATCGCTAATCGATTCGGTTAAATTTGCCAATGTTTTCGTTTGTTCTTGGGCTTCCGCAAGTTCTTTTGCTTTGATGGTTACAAGGCTTCTCAAGCTGCTGGCCTGGTCAGTGAACTGTTCTACACTATCCTTTTGAAATCCTGCTATGCCGTTTAAAGCTGCGACCTGGTTTTTCTGCTCTTCCAGGTTAGGCATTCTGGATTTATATTCTTCTAAGCTCATGTGGGTTCCTCCGTATTGATAACAATTCTGGCGCAAAGGTATTTTTCATCGTCCAGATAAAGGGCCGGTGAATTTGTCTTCTCGAAATAATCTTGCGCCCCAGCGGCCGCCTTTTTTGCAGCATTCATTGCTGTCACCGCACCTTCAGCATTGGTTGCTGTTTCTTTGGCTAGCTGTTCCGCTTCTTCTGCATCCCATAATGTTGAAAGCTCTTTGTATGGTTTATCTGAATCAGTTTTGTTGATTTTGATACATACATTTCCGTTCGACTTTTGAACAACAATTGGTTCATTCGGTCTACATGCTGGATTGTATTTCTTCCATTCCTCTTCTGTACCGGAAGGAAATTGGATTCTTTTGTATCCTCCGAAAGGTTCTGCCATGCTTTACCTCCTAACTATCATTGCTAGCCATAGCTGCAGGGCCAGGTGCAACGAACAAATCAGCTTGATTCATTGCGGACGGTGGCGGGCCTACAATGTCAACACAATATCTTCGATAGAGTTCCTGTGCGACTTCTGCAAAATACTCAGAAGTCTCCGCGTGATATTTTGCTGAATGACTTTTCTCACCTATAATTCCAGTTGACTCGGCCCATCTAGCGGCTAGCTTTGCATATTCTTTGGCTGCTGATTCGCTGTTAGCCGCATCTTGCTGATTGTTTGCAGCAGCCTGGGCGCTCTTATTTGCGGCATCAGCAAAGGTTATAGCATTTGTTGCGTAGTATTTGGCAGAGTGATAATCTCCAAATATAGTTCCTTCCGCCTCAGCCCATTTGGCCGCAAGTTGCGCATAGGCTTTGGCGTCGCTTTCACTTTGACTTACTTGTCTTTGATACTCTTCTACGGTGGAAGCAACCTTTTTAGTCTTGATGAGAATTTCGTCAGCAGAATAGCACCAGCCTTTGGCGCTTTCGTCGTACTGTGCCGCTTCTTCGGCTTTTTGCCCTGCTTCTACTTTAGAGTTGTAAGCGTCTTCGGCACTCTTGGCGGCAGATGCCGCACTGGCTGCTGAATTTTTCTCATGCAGTTCTATATTGGCCTTGCTATTGGCGGCGGCTGTTGCACTCTCGGCGGCATAATTAGCAGACTCTTTTGCTTTGGATTCTGACGACAAAGCATTGGCTTCTGCGGTTTCTGCTTTGGTTCTCGCTTCCTCTGCCCCGGCTGCGGCGGTTTCCGCTCTATTCATGTAGGACTTGGCATTGCTCTCGCTCTCTTTGGCGTTCTTGGCCGCCAGGTTTGGATTGTCTGCAGAGATTAGTTTCTTTCCGGTCTCGTCCCAATAAAAGCACTTGTTAGGTTCCGGTTTCGGAATGGTAGCGTCGACGCCATCCACTTCTGGAGACAATGCCAGGTGTCGGTCTGCATTGGTGTTGATGTCCTGGAGAATCCGAGTGATTTTATCTAAGGCGTCTTCTGTTACATCAAAAGGCCATTTGTCCCCCAAAGAGGTTTGCTGATTGATGGCGACTTTTCTTTGGATAACAAGATACCATCCTTGGGGAAGTGTGGATGGCCGTTCGGATTCTGCCGGTTCTTCCCCAGGGCTATAGCCCGGATAGACGACTTCTTTTTTATCCATGTCTACGAAATAGTCTGAGGTGAGTTCTGTCTTCTCTTGATTCGGTGAAACTAGGGTGACGATGATTTCAGACTTTTCTAGGATGGTGAAGGAAAAAGGAAATTCCTTGGCTTGCCCATCGCCTTTGTAGACAACTCGATTGATTTCTACTCCGATCATTGTGATTCCTCCTTTCTATAGTTCCATGAATTTAACGAATTGAATGTGTGGTTCAATCAATCGGTAATAAAATCTTTCTATCATTTTTTGTCCTCTTTCTTTTTAGACTTCTTGGTTTCGGCCTTTAGCGGTTTATCGAAGGCAATGTGATAAATCAGATCAGAGAGTGTGTACTGATTTTCTGTGGTGCAGAATCGAATGGTGCTCCAGAATCCGTCAGATAAAGTATCGGAGAACCCGATGTAGGTTCTGTTGGAAATCTTGTTGACGTTCCGGGCTGCTTCGATGTAGTCCCCTTTCTTGGTGGCTTGCAAGATTTTAGGCACATAATTCAGTACATCTAGTGCCCCCACGTCCGGTGCAATTTCTCCCATTCCTTTTCCGGTTGCAAGGTAGTTGGTGATCCATGGTAAGCTGTCTCGAACAATAGGAATGCCGCCGATCGGGCCGCCGTTGAAAAAGGCGTTAACGATTTTATTTTTATATTTATCATCGTCGTCCTTGTCGTCCCAGGCAGCACGAAGGCAGCCTTCAAATACGGCGTTGAGTACCCAGCAAAATAGGATGGATTCTGCTAATGGTCTGATAGATCCGGTGTCTTTCCATTTGTAGAAATCTCGAATGAACCAGTTGGCTACTAAGTTGGTGTAGGAATAGAACGCTGTAATTTGTCCTAGCCAGTTTCCATTTCTCATGATTTCCGGTCGGTCTTTGATTTCCCCTGAGCCGAAAGTTTGTCTAACCGCTTTGTCGGCCAGTCTGACTGCTTCAGCGTCAATGTCCTCGATCTTCATGTCCGGGTGTTCCAACTGCAGTTTTCTTTTATTTCCTTCATAAGTGGCTAACCATTGCGGCATGGATAGCATGAGATCGGTCTTGGTAATAAACCAGAATCCGAACCGGTTGATTTCTGCGGTGCCAAACTTCCCATTTTCTATAGCGGAATGAATGCTGGATTCTCCTTTGGAAACAGGAAGTCGCATGCCTTGTGCCATGTCTCGGTCCATGTTGTTTTCGCGGCCGCGCATGAAAGAGGATTTTTCTCTGATGAATCGATACCGCTCTGCTACTCTTCCAGGAGCATAGGGAATATCTTTATAGAAATGGGCTATCGCGTACAAGGCGTTCATAGGGCCCATCTCATTCATCAAGGGGAAGATGTTTAAGGCGTTCAGTACAGCTGTAGAAGTTCGATAGGCCATGGTAGCAAAATTGAATTTGCAGCGCATACGGTTGAATAGCCCTACCCAGTCATTGGCTTCGACGATAGGACTATGCCAGTTGTCTACTACCCACTGTTTTAGGAAATCATATCCATCTATTCCCATGACATTGGTAATGCTTTCCTTGACGTCTTCTCTGCAGAGGAGTTTGTATACATCAACGGTGGCTTCTCGCATGGTAACGTGCTGGATAGCTTCATCTACGTATTTAGGATAGAGGTCTAAGCTCAAATCCAGTATTTGTCCGCCGGACCCGGTTCTTGTTTTCGTACTTCCCATGCCTACACCAAAGGTGGTGGCCCCTTTCATGCCTTGCTTGGCTACGTCATTGACGGATTGTTCAGAAGTACGCTGAGATAGGTCTTTGTCATAACGGATGGTATAGTACTGTCCGTGAATCTTTCGGCCACTTTTCAGCGTGAAGGTGATACCAGGTACTTTTCCCATGGGCACGCCATACAAATCATTCTGCACTTTGGATCGGCCGGCGTAGTAGCTATTGAGGTGTGTCCAGATTTTCTCTACAAAATCCCAGTCTTTATCGGTGAGATAGGTTTCCAGTTCTTCCTGCAAGTCGATGGCCCAGTTTGGTTTATCCAAATCGTAGGTTGGATTGACTTCTCTCACGATGTCTTTCATTCGCTCTCGGTTGGATTCGGTGCCCCAGTTCAAGGCGATGACCAGGATTTCTTCTTTGGAAAATAGTTCATTGCTATCCAGGATTCTGTATTTCCTATCATTTCGGATTTCCAGCCACTCTTTTCTGGAATAGGTCTTGAATATCTTTTGGACGTCTTTCATGGCCTGTTCTTTCATTTCCCGTTGTTTGGTGGTGGCAATGTCGATAGGCTTGTATAAATATTTGTAAGCCGCTTCACCTAAACGCTCGATATACATTTCAGGAAGTGTCAGGGACCGGGCATATTTGGCGATAAGGTGCAATTTCTTTTGCTTGTCCGTGAAAAGATATTTTCGTTGGAAGGATGTGGCGAACTGTAAACCGGATACGTTGTGCAGTCCGTCTAGGATTTCTTTAGCCGCGTTATCAAAGGACGTACCCAGTGTATTTCCTTCATATTCTCTGCGTCCTACTTTATAGACGGCTTTCATGCATTTGACGATGTCCCGGAAATCATTCATGGTGAGTTTGTTGAAACTTTCCGGTTTTGAGTCAAAGTTGAAATAGGTTTCCAGCACCCATTTAGGAATGATGTCTGACCCGTCAAACAAAAGAGAAGCGCCGTCTAGCTCTTTCATCTTCATGGGGTCGATCATGTTCATGAGATTTTGCTCACTGAATGGCCGTGGATTTCCTACGTCGTCGATAGGCATTGGAGCGTCGTTCTTGACCATGCCGCACATATAGGCCAGGTGCTGGATGAAATATCTGGCGTCTCCTTGCAAGAGGACTGGATTCTCCTTTCGGCCAATGCGATTGATAAGGCCTAGAATGCCATAGCGTTCTGCACCGTCTCCGTTTTTCTCATTGGTGGTGAGTTTTCCGCCGCCGTGCAAAGCTTTCTTGATTTCGTCCACGTTCAATCGAGCTTGCCGTGCCATGATGAGATTTTGGGCTTCTACTTTTTTGTAGTAGGCTACGCCGTCCCAGTCATTTGCGGCTGCACGCTTCATCGCTTTGGCGTCTGCTTCTCTCGCTTTGTTCTGCCACCACTTCCAGGAAGTGGCATGGGAAATCGGTTCCATGGAAAGGGTATTCCAGGCGTCTTTCCGCAAAGCCGCGTTATCCACCCACATGCCTTTTCGAGAATCTTTCAATCCGTCTACCATGGTTTTGAGCTGGCTTTCCAGTTCGGCCACGGTAGCCTTGGTGTCTTCTCCAGTTGCCTTTGTCTTTTCGTGGGCGGCCCGTTCTTTTTCCAATTCGGCTTCGATGGCATGAAGGTTACCTTCCAGAATTTCTGCCGACTCTTTTCTGGAGTTGTTTTCGTCCTTGGCTTCGGCTTCTTGTTTCCTGGATTCTTCCAATTTGGCCTTGAGAGTTTTGACTTGCTTTTCCAACTTGGAAATCTTTTCTTCCGATCGGGCGATGGTATCTGATTGCTTGTCCAGTTCACTTGTTTCTTTTTCAGAAACAAGTCCCAGTCGCTTTCTGATTTCTCTCGCTACCTTTTCTTTATCCTTGGCCCGCTTGAGTTTGAGTTGCATAGAAGTAACAAGGTTGATATATTGAGTCACTTTCTTTTCCAGCAGCATGGATTCGATGCGGGATTTCTTCTGTAGGCCTTCCGGGCTGTTTAGGATGTCTTCGGCCATTTGCTTGACCATTTCCGGGGTGAGGGCGTCGTTCTTGTATTGCTGGACCATATCTTCGATGTTCTTGTTCCACCGTTCCTCTGCTGTACCACCGGCTTCGTTGAGTTTCTGCTGGAGTTCTGCTTCAGAGGAAATACCACTGGCCTTGAGAAATTTCTCTTTGTCCTGCTTGGTAGGGAAAGTATCGGAATGGTAAAGCCGTTCGATTTTGTAGATTTCGTTTTCATCCGTCAGGGACTTTAGAAAATCTTCTTTGGCTTCTTCTGTAGAAATCGCGGCTCTGAATTGTTCCAGTGCGTCGTCCTTCACCATGGACAGGTAGTAACTCATGGCTTTTTCTTGGGCTTTCTGCTTGACGTTTTCAGCCCATTCTTTGAGGTTGCCCAGTTCAGACTTGTTCACGTCGATGGCTTTATCGATGGATTCCAGCTTCCTTTGGGCGGCCCAGGCATTGATTTCATCCTCGGTAGCGATCATTTTGTCAAAGACGTCTTTGATTTCCGGTGTCAGGTTGACGTTGCCCAGGTTCTTTGCGGTCTTGTAAATATCCGTCAACCACTTCTTGAACCGCCGGAATACGCCTTGTAATTCTTTGGTCGGAGCACTTCCATCCATGAGGTACTTTTCAAAACCTCTGGCAAAGCGTTCTTGAATCCAGCGTTCTTCAGCACCTTCTTTCCCGGCTTCTATATCAGCGGCATGCTGCATGAATTCTTTTTCCAGGGATGTGCCCTTGTACTCTGCCAGGTGTTCTGTGCTGAAAGAGGCCCAGTTTCTAATGGTGGATAAATCGTCCTGCATGCGCTTCATGGCTGCAGCGGCCGCTTTTTCATCTCCATTGAAATACTGGAGTAAGGTTGCCTCGTCTAGGTTGCTCATATCTTCTAGCATAGAGAGGAACATGTGGGCTCCTTCATGGATGGCCGTGGATTGATTCGCCCCGTCAAAGATGGAAATGACATTTTGATTTCTGTCATAGGATCCTTGGTACTTTCCGGTGTTTTGGAAATAAACGTTGAGTTCATGAGCTAGTTCTTCTGCCTTGGCTTGCCTATCCCCTTCGAGTTCTTGGTTGTATTTCCTGACTTCAATTCCTTTGGATTGCAAGAAATCAATCGTCTTTTGTGGTGTGTCTTCTGGCACGATGGCACCGGAAAACTCTTCAAAGGAAACTTTTCTCGCTGGCTTGGCTTCAAAATAGTCTGTTGTCACTTTATCCGCCGCTTCCAAGAAGTTGCGTATATGTTTTATGAAAGATTCATTTTTGGGGAATCCATGCATGTTACCAGTTTTGCCGTCTCTGATGTCCTTGATAAGTTCTGCCAGATCCATATCCAGGCTCTCGTCGTAATCGCCTCTTAGTTCGATAGCTTCGTCTTGTAAGCGATTGTACAAAGATTCGGCTCTCTGGTATTTCGCAAGCTCTTTGGCATTAGGTGCTAATTGGGATTTGCTATTCTTGATATCTCTGATAGAAGTAAACTTCTTGGAAAGAAAGGCAAGCAAGCTGTTGAACCCATAGTTGATACCACCGCCACCTTCGTTATTAGTACCACGATATTTCTTCATCAGCTTCACTATGTTATCCAGGGTAAACTTGTATTTCTTACCATTATCCCAAAGGTATTTTTCCTTGTAGAGGTTATCAAATTCTGATTGCACATAGGAAATAAACCTCTCTATTCCATGTTCTTCTATGGTTTGATTGATATCCTTCATAAACGCTTGTCGGTCAATGATGGTCGATGGTTCCTTTTTCAAATCTTCCTCATAATCGCAAAGTCGCAAATATAGATCTTCCGCCCCTTTTTGATTGATATGCCCATCTGTTGTCCATTTGGCTAAAAGCCGTTTGGAAAGTCCTACCAAGCCTTTCTTATTGGCAATGTCATCTCGTATCGAGTCATAGTAAGGTTTAGCCGCTTTGTCTAAATCAGAAAAATCGCCTTTCTGAATTTTCTTATCTTTCAGGGCTTTGATTAGATTAGGGTGCTTTTCGAAGAATGTCTTGAACCTTATATCAGGGACGATAGTCTTTTTCTTTATTGATACATCTTTGCCTAATACATTCTTGACATAGTAGTATTTGATAACTTCATCATTTTCCATGCGGGCCAAGGCTTCTAGTCCATCATAAGCACTGAAATCCATTCGACGAGTTTGAATACCTTTTTTCTCCAATTCTTCTTTAGTGGCACTGTACTTTTTATGGAAAGCGGCTTCATCTTTTTCTGACGGTTCTTCATAATTGACGGTAGGTTTCCTGACGGTATATGCATCTCGTGAAAATACTTCATTGTTTTTCGATTTTCTCGGATCAATCATATCCTTGTTTCCAATGAGTGTGATTTCTCCAAAGTCGCCAAAAGGAATGTCTTTCTTAGTAATCGCCAGAGAAGGCATAGGAAGGCCACCTAACTCTATAGCGCCTTTGAGTTTATCCGCTGATACGTTGTGATAGACAACAAGATCTTTCTCTGGTGCTGCGGTCTGGTAGTAAGCGGGCCGCCATTTTTTGAGCTTGGCAAGGTCTGTTTCATTTGGTATACTATGAGCAGAAAGACTGCTACTCTTGGACAAGTGCGGTATGAGCGTTTCGAGCTGCTCGTGCTTGAGCCAATTAGCAGTCTTTTTATTGTTGATATATGCAATATCTCCATTGACTGCGCTTTTCTCGAAAAAGTCATACTTGGGAATCAGATCATTTCCTTTTTCTGTTTTTCCATATGCACTTACGATACGATTGAATCTATATCCATGAGCAGCTTCACTCTTTTCAAATTCAATAGGTACAACAATAGTTGCTCCATTCTGATCTTTTACATCTACCGCCACGATGATCCTTTTCTGACCAGTATCTTTATTGGGATACGTATTGATGATCATAAGTGGATCCGCTAGGGCTCTGGGGAGTTGCTTCATGATTTTGGGTGTAATTTGCCCACTGTGCCCGTGCCTTCCTCTTTTCTCTAATACTTTTTGTAAGGTATCATAAGAAATATTCAGAGGGAGAATTTCGGCACCTACCAAAGTAAATACTAGCGGGGTATTCATCATTGTTATGGACTTAGTGTTTCGCAATTTGCCACGAACAAATAAATCAACATTCTTAGAAAATTCTTTTTCATCTATTCTTAACTGGTCTTCGCCTCTTTGTTTTTGCGCTTGTATAGAAAATGGTAATTCAGCCCCGCCAAAATTGGCAACGGCATAACCATATTTACTATCCCTGTTATAAGCCGGCATGGGAACCTTTCCAGAAATTTTCTGATAAGCTACTCTAAGATTCTCCATTGTTTGTTGGTGTTCTTCAGGAATTTCAGACTCAATCGTTTTAATTTCTTGTATCATTTGAATGAGCTTTGGAACTTCGTGGTTGGGGTCCATGAAATATTTGTCTTTTTCGTCTCTTTTTCGGCGCAACTCATCCAGTTTGGAGCTTTCTTCTTCCGTGATATTTTCTATCATTTCATGGTATTGATCGATAAAATCATCAAGATGTCTTTCCCAATAATCCCTTTCTTTAGCTAACTCGGCACGTTCTTCTATCATAAAGGCTTCTGCTTCACCGCCTAATCTCCGATAGGATTCATAGTCGGTGCCCTCTCTA
>CAVBRV010000054.1:0-14786 GCA_963597965.1 Paludibacteraceae bacterium
TGATTTAATCAAAGAATTTGAAATGATATGAATTTTTATCCAAATCTTCGTCAAGAAAATCCTTAAATAGCTCGCTATTCGCGGATTTCCTTTCCTCGCTTTGAATAAAAATTCAAGAATCATTTCAAATAACGATTAAATCAGTGTTTCCCTAGCGTTAATAAGCACATTCGAGAAACCTAAGCAACCTTAGAACCCTTAGAACCTTGAGAAACCTGTAATCTCTAGGAAAATCATACCACTTAACCGCCTACTGCCTACTGCTAACCGCCTACTTTCTACCTACTTTCCCCAAAGGAGAAAAATATGATTCAATCCATCGTTCGTTTCTGTACAAAATACATGTCCATCGGCGTGGTGCTGATTGGGATTTTCAGCATCTTCTGGCCTGATGTGATGAAACCTTTTGCCCCGAAGATTCCAACCCTTTTAGGCATTATCATGTTCGGTATGGGCATGAGCCTGACACCGAAAGATTTCCAAAACGTCTTCAAACAGCCGAAAAACGTGGCCATCGGTACAGTGCTCCAATTTGTCATCATGCCACTGGCAGCGTTCGCTTTAATTACCATTTTCAACCTGCCGCCAGAAATCGCCATTGGCGTCGTTCTGGTAGGCTGCTGCCCTGGAGGTACCGCTTCCAATGTCATTTCCTACATTGCCAAAGCTGACGTGGCCCTCTCCGTTTCTATGACCATGGTGAATACCCTGCTGGCCCCCTTCGTGACACCGTTCTTGGTGTGGATGATTGCGGGTGCCTGGGTAGACATTGACTTCTTCTCCATGATGATGTCCATCGTGAAAATGGTACTCCTGCCACTGATCATCGGCGTCGGTATCAACTATTTCTTCCCGAAACAGGTCAAGAAAGTGAATGCCTTCATGCCCATGTTCTCCGCCCTGGTGGTTATCATTACCGTGGGCTGCGTGGTTTCTCTCTCTGGTCGTACCATTCTGGATAACGGTCTGATCATTCTGGCTGTCGTCATCCTGCACAACCTGTGCGGTATGGTGCTCGGCAATTTCTGCGCCAAGAAGATGGGCATGAGCCGAGCACAAACGCGCGCCGTAACCATCGAAGTGGGCATGCAGAACTCCGGCCTCGCTTCCACCCTGGCCCTCATGTACTTCACCGCCGCTGGCGGCATCGCCGGCGCCATCTTCTCCGTATGGCACAACGTCTCCGGTTCCCTCTTCGCCTCCTACTGCGTAGGACAAGATGAAGAAGCAACTAAAGGAAATGTGAAAACCGTTTCTCAAGTGAGCGTGAAATGATGCGGGTGACTGGTGACTGGTGACTAGGGACTAGATATGCGTTTTCTCAGTCACGAGTCACGAGTCACTAGCTACCAGATACATTTTCATACTAAAAAAATACCGATAGTATCGGGTTGTAAGGGTTATGAAAGGTTATCCTTTCCGTACGCCTTATATCCTATACTATCGGTATTTTTTTAATGTTGTTAGTTGGTAGTTGTTGGTTGTTGGTTAGTCAATAATTCATATGCTCGATATTTTCTGAATATATACAGTGGAAATTTAGGGAAACACTGATTTAATCATGGTTTGAAATTATTCTTGAATTTTTATTCAAAGCGAGGAAAGAAAATCCGCGAATAGCGAGCTATTTAAGGATTTCCTTGACGATGCTTTGGATAAAAATTCATATAATTTCAAACTCTTTGATTAAATCAGCGTTTCCTTAGTATTCAAATGCATAGAAACACGAGCTATCCTACAAATACCTTTGCACCAACATTAAGGTTTACTTTCCGAGCCCGCCATTTAACAATAATGGTTTCTGAAAGTGTCATTGGTTTAAGGTTTAAATGTAAAAATACAAACCCTAAACCTTAAACCCTAAACCTCTGCAAGAAAGAAATCTTAGCAAAAGTGAATGAATGGCCAGTCACTAGTTATTTGTTGTCTGACCCAAACAACCAACAACCAACAACACTCTTCTCAAAAGCTCAGTTTCAACACTCTCCGTCCATTTTCCCATGCGCTAAGATGCATCAGGAAAAAGCGAGCAATCACGCCGGTAATAAGTGCCGAAATGATCGTTCCTTCTCGGATGCCTTCGATATCCCCCAATTCACAATAAGAGAGCAAGAGAGCTAGCGAAACCAGAAGCACATCATTGGCGGTCTTGACTTTGCCGAAATCGAAATGATAGGTATCAGAAATCACATAGACGATACCATCCCCTGGGAGTTTCAGCACATCCGCAATGCCCTGCAAGGAAATGCCAAGCGACACCAAAGAAGCACCAATTAGGAGCACCAAGATTTTCCACAAATAGAAATCCGGGTCCACCACTTGAAAGACTTGCATAAAGAAATCAATGAAATAAGCGAAGATCATGGTGGCTGGAATTTGCAACACATGCAGTTTGGTAAATTTCTTTTTCAAAATCAAAAACTGGCCCAGCACAAAGAGCATATTCACCCCAAAGGTGGTCTCTCCCAAAGTTAAAGGGAACGTAAAGCTCATCACATAGGGCAGACTGGAAATAGGCGATGTGCCCAATAAGCTTTTCACCACCAGCGCAATGCCAGAGGACTGTATAATCACAGCTACAATAAATAACATCCAACGTTGTAATAAGGACACCTGCCTTTTCCTCCTCTCAAATACAATGCACATCTAGTGTGTCATCAATAAGAAGCCAAGTGGCTAGGGATTAGAGATTGGGGATTAGAATGACCCACTCCTAATCCCTAGCTACTAATCCCTGAAATAGTCAAATAAAGAAGAAGCACAAGAAAATTCTCATGCTTCCTTTTTCGCACAAAGCTATTGAATTACTTTCGCTTGCAGTTACAGGTTGCTAAAGGTACAAAAGGTTCTAAAGGTTCTAAGGTTGCTCAGGTTTCTCAGGTTGCTAAGGTCTCTCACGTTTCTCGAATGAGCTAATGACGCCAGCGACTATTGGCACATTCGAGAAACCTGAGCAACCTTAGACCCCTAAGAAACTTGAGTAACCTATAACCTCTAGCGGTATACTTCACCAACGGTACGACAATCGGACGCGGCGTAACCTGAGAACCTTGAGAACCCTTAGCAACCTGAGAAACCTTTACCTCAGCAGAAATCATCCCATGTTTGGCTTAGCGTAACACCATTATTCCCATTCAATGGTGCTCGGTGGCTTAGACGTAATATCATAGACCACGCGATTGACGCCAGCCACTTCGTTACAAATGCGGCGGCTCATTTCATCCAATACTTCCCAGGGAAAGCGGAAATAATCGGCGGTCATGCCATCCGAACTGGTGACAGCGCGGATGCCTACGGTGTAATCATAGGTTCTTTCATCCCCCTGTACCCCTACGGAGCGGATAGCGGCAGGAAGTACAGCGAAGGACTGCCAAATGGTGGTATCCAATCCGTGCTGGTGGATCACATCTCTCACAATGAAATCGGCACGGCGGAGAATATCCAGTCTTTCTGGTGTGATTTCGCCGATGATACGAATAGCCAAGCCCGGTCCCGGGAATGGCTGGCGATTGACCACTTCTTCTGGAAGGCCCAACTGACGCCCCAATTCGCGGACTTCATCTTTGAAAAGTTCGCGCAGCGGTTCAATCAGTTCAAATTTCATATCCTTCGGAAGTCCACCTACGTTGTGATGGGACTTGATGGTGGAAGCGGTGGCAGTACCCGATTCTACCACATCTGGATAAAGAGTCCCCTGGACGAGGAATTTCACATCCTTCAGTTTATTAGCTTCTTCCTGGAAGGTATGAATAAATTCGGCGCCAATGGTTTTCCGTTTCTTTTCTGGTTCTGTGACCCCTTCCAAGAGAGACATGAAATGCTTGGATGCATCGATGTGCACCAATTTCATATTGAACTTATTGGTAAACGTATCTACTACCTGTTCCGCTTCGCCCAGACGAAGGAAACCATGGTCAACGAAGACACAAGTCAGCTGATCGCCGATGGCTCTATGCACCAATACAGCAGCGACAGAAGAATCGACACCGCCAGACAGGGCACAGATGACATTGTGATTGCCTACTTTTTCACGGATATTTTCTACCGCAATGTCGATGTAATTTCCCATGGACCAGCCACCTTCACATTCGCAAATGTGGAAAAGGAAATTCTTCAGCATGGTGGTGCCTTCGGGTGTATGCACCACTTCGGGGTGAAACTGTACCGCATAGAAACGTCTCGCTTCATCCGCCATAGCAGCGGTTGGTGTCAGGTCAGTATGACCCGTCAGGCCAAAACCAGCCGGCATATCCACTACTGCATCGCCGTGGCTCATCCATACAGCGGTCTTTTCGGATACTCCTTCAAAGAGAGCAGAGCTGCCATCTCTATAAAATTCAGTATGACCATATTCATGCTTTTCCGGTTTGAAGACTTCGCCGCCCAAAGTCTTCGCCATGAGCTGCATGCCGTAGCAAATACCGAAAATCGGCACGCCCGCTTTGAACACATCTGGGTCAATCTGCGGTGCATTGTCCGCATTGACACTAGACGGTCCGCCGGAGAAAATAATGCCCTTCGGGTTCTGTGCTAAAATTTCTTTTGCGCTCTTGTTGTATGGCAGAATTTCGCAATATACACCGCATTCACGCACACGACGCGCGATCAGCTGGGCATACTGTCCGCCAAAGTCAACAATAATCACAATTTCCTGATGTTTCATCGAGTTCCTCCTGTAGGAAATAAATGACGAAAATGTTAATTACTCGTATTGTTTATTATAGCATAGATAAAAGTGCGTCGCTAGAAGGGATTAGGAAAGTAGGCAGTAAGCAGTTGGCAGTTAATGGTTTACGGTTTATCAAACATGTCATTTCGACCGACGGGATTTGTGCAAAAAGAATATACAGTTTCAAACGACCATGTAAAACAAAAGTGGAGAAATCTTGTGACACTACCGATATTATCGATCGTATCACAAAATTTCTCCACTTAGAGACACAACTCTATTTAGTGAACAGTGAGTAGTTCACGCATCTTCCTAGTCACCAGTCACTAGTCACCAATCCTCACCCACGGATGATTACTCCTCCGATGTTTATACCATCTCCGGCCCCAGGGAGAAATGACTCTGCGCTTGACGCCACCCATTTCTTCTTCATGAAGAGAGGACAGGTTTGTGATTTCCTTATTCCCCTTGAGTATGGTCTTTAGCGGCGTCAGCCACTTCTTCAGCTGCTCCAGTAGTTTCACTTGGTTTCCCTTCTTTTTGGGCTTCCGCCTGTTTCTGCTGGGCCCGTTCTTCGATTTTGGCTTTGTAAGTTTCTGTGGTCTGGCGAAAGTTTTCTTTGGCCTCTTTCGCTGCATTTTCAGCCGCTTCTTTGTATTCTTCCTTCTTGGCTTTCACCAATTCAGAAAATTCTTTCGCTTTAGCCTGGGCCATTTCGGCTTGTTCCTGGGCCTGGGCTTTGAATTTTTCTGCCTGCACTTTCGCTTCCTGCATCTGCACCCGCGCCTGGGCTTTCAGTTTTTCCGATTTCAGTTTCATCTGCTGAGACTGCACTTCGGACTGGCGCTGAAATTCTTCTTTCTTCTTCTGCAGCACTTCCATTTGCTCTTTGGCCTGGACCTTCATTTCATCCGCTTTCTTGGCTGCATCTTTCTTAAATTCTCTGGATTTAATGCGAGCAAGAGCCTGGAGTTCTTTGGCTTTCTTTTCTGCCGTTTCCTGGGCTACTTCGGAAGCTCCCATTGCCATGTACTTAGCCTTTTCGATTTGTTCGTCAGTGACGCCTGCTTTTTTCAGGGCCGCAATGAATTTATTTCCCAGTACCCCCACCGATTCAGTGAGCTGATCGGCCAGCTGATTCACTTTTTCATGGGCTTTTTCTGGATAAATATCCTCCCAATTCTTTTTCAGTTCTTGAGTGAAATCTTTCTTTTCATCGCCTAAGGGTTCATCTTTCTTCGGATTATTTTCCAGTTCCTTTTCTTCCTTCTCGCCTTCTGCTTTTTCTTCTTCAAATACAGCGCGATAAGGCTTCGTATCATCGGGCATGCCATCTTTGATCCAGCGCTGCGCTGCTTTGCCTACGCCGTAGGTGACAGAAACGCCGATGGGGATTTGCATGATGGAAATAGGAATCAGCGTAGCCAGAGTGCTTCCCACCACCGTAGCCCCCAGGGAACCAATGAAGGAAAGAACCGCTTTCTGGTTCAGTTCTACACCATAGACCGCGCCAATTTTAGAAATCATATACACTTCGTTCGCTACCAATGCGCAAGTGCCCAGTAGCGGTGCTGCTACAATAACGCCCGCTCTGCCAGCGGCCCAACGAATGAGACTATCTGCTTCTTCGTCTCGGTTGTCAATGATATTGATTTCTACATCTGCTTCAGGCGAATCCACGTGATTTTCTTCTTCCGCTTCTACCACAGCCGGTACTTCTGCCTTGACTTTTTCCGCCGGCAATCCCGCTTCTGCTTTTTCCACAGGCAGCCCCGCCGCTTCTTTCACCACCGGCGCACTTTCACCGCGAACCACAGGGGTTGTATTCATTTCTTTTTCTTCGTTCATAGGAATCCCTCCTTTGAATAAATCAGTTGGCAGTGAGCAGTAGGCAGTTGGCAGTATCAGATGTCACTCCATCTGCTTTCCCATCTGATTTTATGGGTTTCATCTATGTTCTATTATACAAAAAAATCCCCTAATAATATAGTGGCTGCTCGTTAATTCATTTTTCAATAGCAAGAAACCGGATTAGCGATTGTTGCTGGTTGTTAGTTGTTTGTTGTTGGGGCCAAACAACCGACAACAAACAACTAACAACAGTGAGTGCACAGGAATCTGCACAATAGCCCGTATTTCTTTGCACTTGAATACCAAAATTTTACTGCATATATTCAGTAAACATCGGGCATATGAATTATCGAGCAGCCACTAACTAGGAAAACACATGTCCAAATCACCAGTCACTAGTCCACCAGTCACTCATTTCCTAAACACAAACAAATGCTCATGAGCGATGAGTAAGAAATTATACTTCACGCTATTTGTCTTCCAAAAGCCTGTGGCTCGACAGTTGTGTTGGGTTTTCACGATGAGTTCTTTCAGCGTAAATCCTGCATCCAGGAAAATTTGCATCACTTCAAAACTCAAAGGAATCATACAACCTTTTTTGCGCATATCTCCCATGAGAATGGCACAGAACTTTCCCTTTTTCAGCACGCGATAACATTCTTTCGCCACCGGCACCATTTCTTTCAAGAAAGCATCATGGCTACAGTGAGATAAGTCGGAGGAAATATTTTCGCTATATCGGATGATGTCTGCATAGGGTGGATGGGTACAGATGAAATCCATGTATTCGTCAGGGACAAAGGATAAATGTCTCGCATCCCCTTCTCGAATTTTGACTATCCCTGCTCCTTCCCAAGGGAAATCGCATTTTTCTCTACATCGTTCCAAAGCTGCTGGATTCACATCCACGCCCAGAATATTTCTTCCTAAGAGTTTGGCTTCCACCAAAGTCGTACCGCCGCCCGCGAATTGATCCTGTACCCAGTCCCCTTCTTTGGAATACCGCAGGAGAAGATTTCTTGGGATATAGGGGGACCAGTTGCCCCGATACTTCGCATCGTGGGTGGCCCATTTGCCCCGGTCAGGAAAGTCCCACACCGTATTCATTTCCAGTTCAAACTGCTCAGGCTCCCATGGTATCTTCTTCATAAGCCACTCCCGTGATTTTCTCAATGATTCCATTTTCTAAATCTTGGATATTGTACATGGTATCCAGTACCTCAAAAGTTACCCGCAGATTTTTTCTGGACTTTTTCCAACCTTTCCCATCAGTAACCCAAATAAAGGTTACACCAGAAATAGTATCTACCTCTTGTGCCATCAATTTATAGTCCCCTGCTATTGCGTCCAATTTAGAGCCACTGCTAGCATAGAAATTGGTTTCAATCACGTAAAGCATATCTTTTGTCTTGATGACATAATCAAACCGCTTATCTTTTTTCCCTTTATTAGAAACTGCTGATAAATCAATATCCCATTTCTGTCGAATTTCACGGATATTCATCTCTTTAAAATAATTCTTGTTCTTTTTAAATCCTGCCTTTTGAATAAATTTCTCCACCAAATCTTCCATCAAGTCTCCGCCCCGATTTTTGCGGCCATTGGAATCCAAGCCCGTTTCCACCCCCGTCACATAATCCATGAGATTGCGAATATGATGTCCTGCCATCAATTCAAATAAGCCTGTTTTTCGCATGAATACTTTGTACTGCTCTAAGCTGTAATTTTGCTTCTTGAAATGATATTGGTAAGCACCTTCCTCATCCATCGCATATATCTCGCTATTTCTTACCGCCAACAAAATCGGGATGCAACGCAGCACTTCTGGATAGCGAAATACAATGTCCTCAAACTCTTTTTCGATGTCCGCGGAACCAATGAGCGAATTTAAAATGTTCAGCTCCACTTTGATATCCGCCACATTTTTATACACCTTGTCAAAATTCGTATAGTACTCGTAGCTGGCAATACTGTCACGAAAGGTAGCAAGCCAGGTTTCAAAATTCCGTTTCATGACCTACACCTCCACGCCCGACAGAATCAGCACCTCGTTGATTTTTCCCCGCTTGGCGGCCTGGCTATTGATGCTTCTCGCTGCCTGTACGGTCATCAAGGTGTAATCTTTGTATAATTCGCGGATTTCGGGGCAGTCGGAGTTGGACTCCATAAAGGAAATTCCTTTCTCGCGGAGTTTGTCACATTCCTTCCGAAGACGTACTTGTTCTTCATAGGAAAAGCCTTTGTCCGTGTAGCTGGTAAAGGAAGAGGAAACCGAGAGAGGCATGTAGGGCGGGTCCAGGTACACGAAATCACCGGGCTTTGCCATGGCGAGGATGTCCGCATAGTCCCGGTGGTAGATTTGTATGTCATGATTTTGGAAATAGGTCGCCAAGTCGCGTAAACCCTCGGCATTGACGATGTTGGGATGTTTGTATTTCCCAAAAGGCACGTTAAATTGGCCCTTGGCGTTGACACGGAAAAGGCCATTGTAGCAAGTCTTATTTAGATACAGGAAACGAGCGGCCCGATCGACAGCCGGCATTTTCGCAAAATCCGCTTCTCTATCCAGGCTGCGGATGGTGTAGAAATACTCCTGGCTGTGATGGGCTTCGTGAAATTGCAATTTTGCAATCAGTGCATCCACGTCACTTTGGATGACCTGGTACACATTGATCAGTTCGTGGTTGTAATCATTGATGATGGCCCTTTCCGGCAGCAGCGCCAAAAAGAGTGCACCCCCCCCGATAAAAGGTTCGATGTAGGTGGCTATACGCTGGTTTTGCACATAGGGCAAGAGGTCAGACAAAAGTTGCCGCTTGCCGCCCACCCATTTCACAATGGGGGATAGGGAGGTTTGTTTCATGGGAGTCTCCTTCTTTTGGTGACTAGTGACTGGTGGACTAGTGACTGGTAAAAAGCTAATCACCAGTCTACCAGTCACCATTTCTATCAGATCGAAATTTTTGAATCAGTTGTGATCCAATTGTACTATGGATAAATAAAGAGTTCAATATAAATTGGATCAAGGTTCTCGAATGTATCACTACACGTATTCGTCATTTTACACTAATACGACCGGTCAAAATGACGACTTTGGTTAGAGGCACATTCGCTGAACCTTTAGAACCTTTAGAACCTTTAGAACCCTGAGAACCTTGAGCAACCTGAGTAACCTGTGCAGCCTGAGCAACCTGAGAACCCTGAGAACCCTGAGCAACCTGAGAACCCTGAGAACCCTGAGCAACCTGAGTAACCTGAGTAACCTGTACAACCTTTATCTCATTGACATCTCCCGCCGTCCGTGCTATCATATCCATAATTTCACACAGGCAATGAGAAGAAGAGTACCTATTTCCAAATGTCACAGAGAGCTGCGTCAGGTGAAAGCAGCACAGAAAGAAATGGGGAAGATGGACTTCGAGCCTCCGAGCCGAATCATGAAGCTCGCCGGGACTGCCCGTTATAGCAGTAGGGTATTTATGGCTCGTCCAGCGTACCTGATGAGTTCTTATGGGTGACCATAGGAAGAAATAGAGTGGTACCACGGTATAAAATCGTCTCTTTTATAGAGGCGATTTTTTTATTGCAATTTTTGGTTGTTGGTTGTTAGTTGTTGGTTGTTTGGTTTACATGCCGAGTACGGTATAGACGATTCGCACAAAAACATATTGTCATTGGTTTAGGGTTTAAGGTTTGGGGGATAAAACCTTAAACCCTAAACCAATGGGATATAGAAATCAGCATCTCCTAGAAACAAAGGAGCACGGGAAATAAACCAACAACAAACAACCATCAACAAACAACAAATTACAGGAGGCATTACCATGAGTAACAAATCATACGACATCAAAACCATCTGCATTCACGGCAGCGATTGGAAGGATCCCACCGGCTGCATTTCTGTTCCTGTTTTCCAATCCGCCACCTTCGGCCATCCGGAACTGGGCCAGTCCACCGGTTATGATTACACCCGCGTGCAAAATCCGACCCGCGAATGTGCGGAGAAGGTGGTAGCGGCTCTCGAACACGGCTGTGACTGTACCAGCTATTCCTCTGGCATGGCGGCTATTTCCATGGTGATGGAGCTCTTTAAGCCGGGCGACACTATCCTTTCCACTGACGACTTGTATGGCGGTTCCATTCGTCTGTTCCGTTTCATCAATGAAAAGAACGGCCTCCACTTCCGTTTCATCGATACCTCCGATTTGAAAAACTTGGAAGCTGCTTTCGATGACACCGTGAAAGCAGTTTATATCGAAACCCCGACCAATCCCATGATGCAGGTCACTGACATTCAGGCTGCTGCAGACTTGGCCCATGCCCACGGCGCTATTCTCATTGCGGACAATACTTTCATGAGCCCATATTTCTGTAACCCGATTGACCTAGGTGCGGACATCGTGCTTCATAGTGGTACGAAATATTTGGCTGGTCACAACGATACTTTGGCTGGTTTCGTGGTTTGTAAAGACCCGGAATTGGCAGAAAAAGTTCGTTTCCTCTACAAAACCGTGGGCGGATGTCTCGCCCCTTGGGATAGCTGGCTCGTCACCCGTGGCATCAAGACTTTAGCACTCCGCATGGAAGCAGCCCAGAAAAATGCCCAGACTTTGGCAGAATGGCTGTCCAATCATCCGAAAGTCACCCATGTTCTCTATCCAGGACTGCCGGGATTCAAGAACAAAGACATCCATGACAAACAATCCCGCGGCACCGGTGCTATGCTTTCCTTCTACACCGATACCCATGAAACGGCCCTCCAGGTATTGAAGAGTGTGAAACTCATCCGCTTCGCTGAAAGCCTAGGCGGCGTAGAAAGCCTCATCACCTACCCGGCCACCCAGACCCACTGTGACCTGACAGAAGAAGAAAGAAACTCCCGCGGCATCACAAACTGCCTCCTCCGCCTCTCCGTAGGCATCGAAGACGCTGACGATCTGATTGCGGATTTGGAACAGGCGCTACAATAGCGGTATTTTCGACAGAGACATGATTCATTTATTACGATATAGAAAAGTGAGGAGTTAGGAATGAGGAGTGAGGAATGAAGGTAGCGGCGCACAAAATTTGGAAGCGCCGCAAAGTATGATAAAGGTTATTATTCTGCTAATTTCTATTTCTTAACACACAAATCATGCCGCTTGTCACAAGGTTAAAAAGGTTATATAAGGTTATGAAACTTGCGGTAAGCACATAACCCTATATAACCCTTATAACCACATACTAAGCCGTATTTGTGATATGTTAGAAAAGAGAAATGAGTAAAATATAACCTTCTTAATATTCCGCGGCGCTTTATAATTTGTGCGCCGCCACCACCACTCCTAACTCCTCACTCCTCACTATAGAAAGGATTATTATGACTAAAAAAGATCTAAACAAAATTATCGACCGCCGCGGGACGGGTTGTTTGAAATATGATTTCGCCGTGGCTCGCGGTAAGCCGGCGGATGTGTTGCCTTTTTGGGTGGCAGATATGGATTTCGCAGTGGCGAAGCCCATCACCGATGCTTTGGAAAAGCGAATCTGCCATCCCATTTTCGGTTATTCCGAATCGGGGGATTCTTATTTTGAAGCCCTGGCGAACTGGCAGAAAACCTATTTCCACTGGACCATCCAAAAAGAATGGCTCATCAAGACCCCTGGCGTGGTGCCTGCCATTCATATTGCCGTAAAAGCATTAACGAAACCTGGGGATGGGGTGCTGCTGAATCAACCGGTGTACTATCCTTTCACCAATGCCATCGTGAAAAATGGGCGCCACTTGGTGAATAGCGGCCTAGTTTTGAAAAACGGGCACTATACAATCGATTTCGAGGATATGGAAAAGAAAATTGTCGAAGGCCATGTGAAATTGGCTCTCCTCTGCTCCCCTCACAATCCCACCGGACGCGTTTGGACGAGAGAGGAACTCACCACCTATGCGGATATTTGCCTGAAACACGGCGTCACCATCGTAGCTGATGAAATTCACGAAGACTTCACCTATCCCGGCCACACCCAAATCGCCTTCGGCACCATCAGCGAAGAAGCGGCCCAGCACGCCATCATCTGCACCGCGCCGTCGAAAACCTTCAACATCGCGGGCCTTCAAAATTCCAATATTTTCATCCCCAATCCCACCATTCGGAAAGCCTTCCAAGAAGAACTGGACTCCTTCGGCTATGACCAGCTGAACGTGATGGGCCTCGTCGCTTGTGAAGCCGCTTATCGAGGCGGTCGGGAATGGTTGGAAACAGTGAAATCCTATATCAAGGACAATTTGGACTTCACCCGTGATTTCCTTGCCAAAGAAATGCCGAAAATGAAACTCATCGAACCAGAAGGCACCTACCTCATCTGGATCGATGCCTCCGCCTATGGTCTATCCAACGAAGCGCTAGAGCACAAAATTCTCTACGATTGCCACCTGTGGCTTGATATGGGCTATATTTTCGGGAAAGAAGGAGAAGGATTCCTCCGTTTCAATCTGGCATGCCCGCATGACACTTTGGAAAAGGGCTTACGGCAGTTGAAGGCGGGATTCTCTGAAGGCAATTAGGAGTTAGGAATGAGGAATTAGGAATGAAGGTGGCGGCGCATAAAAATTGGGAAGCGCCGCAAATATATAAACTAGTGGCTGGTGACTGGTGACTGGTGACTAGGGATTAGGTAACACTATCCGTAACCGTCATTTCGACCGATGGGATTTGTGCAAAGAGACGCAGTAGAACTAAGCGACTATGTTGAACAAAAGTGGAGAAATCTTATGGGATTTATGTTGTTTTCGATAGTGTCTCAAGATTTCTCCACTTCTGTCTCACATAGTCGCAGAAAAACAATAGAATCATCAAGCACAAATCCCATCGGTCGAAATGACGAAATTGATTGGTGCTACTGCATTTCCTAATCCCCAATCCCTAGCAATGTCATTAAGTTAAGCGAAATATGCGATGATTTCTGCTGGTGCAAAGGTTACTCAGGTTTCTCAGGATGCTAAGGTCTCTCACGTTTCTCGAATGAGCTAATGACGCCAGAGACTATTGTCACATTCGAGGAACCTGAGCAACCTGAGAACCCTGAGCAACCTGTAAATACAAGCGAAATCAGACCTACTAACGCAAATTATTAACTTAATAACTGCAATCCCTAGTCCCTAGTCCCTAGTCCCTAATCCCTAGTCACCACAAATCTTGCGATTCAATGGAAAAACTCTTCTTACACGGCTGTAAGGCCCCAAAATTTCTCTTACAGCCGTGTAAGAACAATTTTTCCTAGACCGCTTGATTTTTATATCACTATCCGGTATCATATAACCAAGGTTTAAGGTCTCAGCTGACAGCGCACGGCGCCGATACAAAAACGCTCCTTGGCAAAAGATCTGCAAGTGGCCTACGGATGAGGAATCCATGAGAGCTCCGGTTGGAAACAGCCGCTCATACGGGTGGAAGGTAAAAGTTCCACAAAACTAAATATAGATAGCTAACAAAAAGGTCCGCACGAAGGACAAAAGGAAAGGTCAACGCCGCAGAAGTTGATCTCACCCCTCTGTTTTTCGTGCGGATTTTTTTGTTTTAGAATGTTGTTGGTTGTTGGTTGTTTGTTGTTGGTTGTTTGTTGTTGGGGACAAACAATCGCCAATAATCGTTAATCCAATTTCTTGTTATCGGTATCTTTCCTTTTGAGCAAAGTGGTTTCATCTCCAGTCGTCATTCCGACCGAAGTGGAGGAATCTTTGGGATATTCGTCTTAGTACTTTATGAAATAAGCGGAATGAAATGAGACTCAGCGTCTGGGGCGTCTACATTCGAGGCTAACAGAAAAGCCATAAGTGTCGCTTCGTCACTATCCATTTGTCTGTTAGCCTCATACATCACGCCCCAGACGCTAAGCCTCATTTCAATGCGGATAGCATATCATTGATACATGTATTGAATAACACAAAGATTCTTCGACACGCCCTTCGGGCGGCTCAGAATGACGTTGCAATAGTAACTTTAGGGAAGTTTGCGTATATTATTTATGGTTGAAAATTTGCATCATAACATTAAAAAAGGTTATGAGACTAACGGAAGCCTCATAACCTTTTTAACCTTTATAACCTTATATCTGGAGGTATTTTTGATTTGTTAGGCAAAAGCCATGGCAGAATAATAACTTAAACTTCCCACCTGTAAAATGATGATTCGTTCCAATATAATCTAACTTATTTAGCGGTTTTGAATAGTAATGTTAGGTCCGTAGGACCTCGCCCCCTCCGGGGGAGATGCCGTAGGCAGAGGGGGTG
>CAVBRV010000055.1:0-14785 GCA_963597965.1 Paludibacteraceae bacterium
AGCGAGCTATTTAAGGATTTCCTTGACGATGCTTTGGATAAAAATTCATATGATTTCAAACTCTTTGATTAAATCAGCGTTTCCCTAATTCCTCATTGCATTTTATGCTCTCAATATCGACTGCAAGAACGCTTTGGTTCTTTCACTCTTCGGATGGTCGAAAACTTCTTCGCTGGTGCCTTCTTCTTCTACATGACCATCCACCATGAAAAGAATCTTGTCGGAAACGGATTTCGCGAAAGCCATTTCGTGAGTCACAATCGCCATGGTCATCTTTTCATCCGCCAGTTGTTGGATGGTTTTCAAGACTTCTCCCGTAAGTTCTGGATCCAAAGCGGAGGTAGGTTCGTCGAAAAGCATGATTTCTGGGTCCATGGCTAACGCACGGGCAATAGCCACACGCTGTTTCTGACCGCCAGAGAGGTTTCCTGGGTACATGTCTTTTTTATTGAGAAGTCCTACTTTGTTCAGAAGGTCCTCCGCGATCGGCTGGATTTCTTCCTTCTTCATGCCTTTCACATAAATCGGAGCGGCCATGATATTGTCCAGCACCGTCATATGAGGAAATAGGTTGAAGGACTGAAATACCATGCCCATCTTGCCCAAAATTTCCTTCGTTTTGGCGTCAGAGGCATAGACAACTTTGCCCTCTTTTTCTTCTGCCAAATAATCTCCATCCACCTGAATCGACCCGCCCTGGATGGTTTCCAGATGATTCAAGCAGCGAAGGAGCGTACTTTTCCCCGCCCCCGATGGGCCGATGATGGAAATGACTTCCCCTTTTTCCAATGTCATATTCACGCCGTGAAGGATGGTCAGTTTGCCGAAATCCTTCCGGATATTTTTCATTTCAATAAAGCTCATGAATTTGTCCTCATTCTAAATGTTATCAAAATAGGCAATGATTCCTGCGGATATATAGGTTGCTCAAGTTTCTCAGGGTGCTCAGGGTTCTAAAGGTTCTAAGGGTTCTAAAGGTTTCTCGAATGTGCAATAGACGCTAGTGTGTTGTATCGGTGATATTTACTACTATATAAGTACATGTTGAACAAACGTTAAGTATCGTCCCCCCTTGAAGAAGGGGGGCAGGGGGGGGTAGAGTGTTTCGTCAGAAACACATTCACCGCACTCGTATAAATCTCCATGTTAGGCTACCTCAAATAAGCAATTCCGCTTTTCTGAAATATGTCCCTTCGGGCCATTCTATCCCCGGCTTCGCCGCCCCTTCTCCAAGGGGCCACACGCTAGTGCTTCTATCGTTTTTATTCATAGTAATATATCCGCAGCATTTAATGCTTTGGCTAAATATCATCGATACAGTACACTAGCCTTATCATCGCATTCGAGAAACCTGAGAACCTTTAGTACCTTGAGAACCCTTAGACCCCTATAACCACCAGCGGCATCACACCTACTGCCGCAAGCTTTTACCGCACGCTCACGTTATTCCTCATACACCGCATATTTCTTTTCTACATAAGCCAGAATCTTGGTCAGAATGGCAGTGCATACCAGGTAGAAAATCGCAGCCACTAGGAATGGCATGGTATCGAAATCGCGCTGCACGAAGGCACGGGTGACACGCATCAGATCGTTCATTGCCAGGATGTACACCAAAGAGGTATCTTTCAAAAGGGTAATGGTTTCATTCCCCAGCGGCGGGATGACCCGTTTCACCACCTGAGGCAGCACGATATGCCACATGGTCTGTTTATAGGTAAAGCCCAGCACCTTGGCCCCTTCATACTGTCCCTTCGGGATAGACTGGATGCCGCCGCGGAAAATTTCCGCAAAGTAAGCCGCATAGTTCGCCACAAATGCCAGGATAGCCGCCGGAAAATCGCTGATCTGTACATTCAGCATGAGCGGCAGCCCGTAGTAAATAAACATAATCTGTAGCATCAACGGCGTACCGCGCATGACGTAAATGTACATGGCTGCCAATTTCCGCAAAATACTGACTTTGGAAATACGAACCAGTGCCAACAAAATGCCGATCGGCAGGGACAGCACAATGGTAATCAAAAAAATCTGGGCCGATATGCCAAGTCCAGCAAACATATTCGGCAAAATTCTAAGTATGTAATCCATGAATAACTCCTTGCTTTTTTGTATTCAGCCTTGTTCTCAAGCTGACCGCCTCACCTTGAAAGCAAAAATGTGACTAGTGACTAGTGACTGGTGACTAGGAAAGGGAATCCCCAGTCACTAGTCACCAGTCTACCAGTCACCCTATAACCACCATTTTTATTTCTAGTGATGCATAAGCGATATAGCATAAACTGTGTCATTATCATACAATGAATTTATTATTTTAGCAAGATAGAGAAATAAACAAATGACTCTGCAAGAGTCATTTGACATGCAAACGGATTGACGGAAGGGTATTACTCTGCTGACTTCACTAGCGACTTGTATCATGTAATTCGCTTGTCACAAGGTTATTGTTTTGCTGATTCCACTTGTGACTTACACCATGTAACTCGCTTGATAAAAGGTTATTATTCTACGGATTTCGCCTGGCAAGCAACGCAAGATACCGCTAGCACCAAGGTTATAAAAAGTTATTTCAACTGATTCAAATAACCCTTTATAACCCAATGTTAGCGGTATCTTTTATTTGTTGTATAAATGAAATTTGTAGAATGATAACCTTGTGGTTTCCTATTGAATACTTAATGAATCCACAGAAATCAGCAGAATAATACCCCTTTAACTATCCCTCTAAATGACAAATGTCACAAAATTATTTCAGCACAACGTCCTTCCCGAACCACTTTTCAGAAATCTTGGCTGCTTCACCGCTAGCGACCACTTTCGCAATTCCTTCATCCAGGAGTTTCACCAGCGCTTCGTTATCTTTCTTAATACCGATGGAGAAGGTATCTTTGGAAACGACGCCGTCCAGTTCTTTGAACTGATTCGGTTTCTTGGTCATGTAGTATTCAATCAGCACAGAGTCAGCCAGGACGGCATCGCAACGGCCCGATTCGAGGTCCATGAAGCAAGCTGCCAGATCCGGATAGGCTTTGACTTCAGAGAAGGAGTTTTTGAGCACTTCGTCACGGTTCAGCGCCGTTTCTGCGGTGGATGCTTCCTGGATGGCAATCTTCTTGCCCTTCAAATCTTCTGGGCTCTTCACAGGGCTATCGTTCATCACCGCATAGACCTGGATGTTATCCATGTATGGTTTGGTGAATGCCAATTTCTGCTGCCGTTCTGGGGTCATGGTGAAACCATTCCAGATGCAGTCGATACGGCCGGAGTTCAGTTCGGTTTCCTTAGAAGCCCAGTCAATCGGTTTAAATTCGATGGGCACACCGATTTCTTTGGACACCGCATTGGCCATATCGATATCGAAGCCAACGATTTTGCCGCTGTCATCACGGAATCCCATGGGTGCAAAGGTATCATCCATACCAGCCACAATCTTCGCCGGCTTCCCGCCAGCCGCACCGCTATTGGCTGCCTTCTGATCACCGCCGCCACAACCAGCGAGCATCCCTGCTGCTCCAACTACCAGTGCACCGGCCATCATCATTTTTTTCCAGTTCATTTTCATTATAGTCTCCCCCTTGTGTACGTTATGTCATTCAGTAACAGGTTGCTCAAGTTACTCAGGTTGCTAAAGGTTCTCAGGGTTCTAAAGGTTCTAAAGGTTCCTCGAATGCGCCTATAGACGATAGTGCTATCAGCTCATTCGAGAAACGTGAGAAACCTGAGCGACCTGAGAAACCTGCACCTCCGCAGAAATCATCGCAATTTCTCTTCACGGAATGACATATTTCATTTACAATTCTTCATTTCTTTATTCCGATAAAGGATTTGTTATGCACCTATCATACAGGATGAAAATCCTTTTGTCAAGTAAAGAAATAAAAAATCAATGCGTAGTGAGGAGTGCGTAGTGCGTAATGGTGGCCGGCGAGCGCATTGAATTACTCTTATATGGATAGTTTCATGTGCTACAAAGTCCGTTTCTATATGCTCGCCGATTTTGATGACTCGTTAACAGTAGGCAGTTGGCAGTATCTATAACAGCTTACTGCTAACGCTCTATCAAAATCGGCGAGCATATAGAAAAGAACTCGGTAACAGTTGACTATTTCCTCATAAAAGCAATATGGTGCGCTCGCCGGCCACCATTACGCACTACGCACTTCGCATTACGCATTGAAATAACTGTGTTATAATAAATATATATTATGTGGAGGTGCGAGACATGACGAATCCTATGACATTTAACCTATCCATCGGCAGCGTGAAGCCCCATTCTGGGACGCAACAAGTATGTCCTTTTTGTCATCCCGAAAAATTGACCCACATCTTGGATCGGCGGGATGATATGATATGGCTCATGAATAAATATCCGGTCTTTGAAAAAACAGTGCCCACACTGATCATCGAAACCTCCCAGCATGATGGCGAGCTTTCTACCTATGCACCGAAGAAATTGCACGAAGTGATTTCTTTTGGCCTGGAAAAATGGAAGGAAATGGAACAGGATAAGCGTTTCCAATCGGTCATTTATTTCCGCAACTTCGGTCCCACCTCCGGCGGTTCCCAGCGCCATCCCCACTCCCAGATTATTGGCCTAGAAGAATATGATTATCGAGATAATCTGCATCACGAAAATTTCCTGGGAACCATCGTCCATGAAGATGAAGACTGCTATGCCTCCTTGGCAGACTATCCCATCAGCGGCGTCGGGGAGCTCAACGTGACCCTCAAAACCGACGGACACCCCGAAGGATTTGCCGACACCATCCAAACCTTGGCTCGGTACGTCTTAAACGACTTCCCCATCCGCTGCAACAGTTACAATATTTTCTTCTATCACTTGAAACACCTGCATGCCAAAATCTTCCCCCGCTTCACCGCCAGCCCCCTCTACATGGGCTACCGCATCACCAACGTCATGGACGAAATGAGCAAGAAGCATATCATTGATACATTGAGGTCGGAAAAGTATTTTGGCATTGTTCAGTAGTTTCAATTCATTTTATTTCTATATTCTCTAAATGAGGAATGAGTAATTAGTAATGAGTAATTGTGGAAGGGGCGCACAAAGTTTGGAAGCGCCCCAAATCTCATTATATAAAAACTTAACGGCACTATATGAATTGTGTGCCGTTACATCAATTACTCATTGCTCATTACTCATCACTCATTATTAAAAGGGGTTTTTATGAAATTATACGCCTTCAGCGATTTCCATCTCTCCGGAGATCCGCCTACGAAGCCTATGGATATTTTCGGAGAGAATTGGAAAAATCACAGAGAAAAAATCGTCAATGCCTGGATGGAAACCATCCATCCCGAAGACGCGGTCATCATGGCCGGCGATCTCTCCTGGGCTATGAGCATGGAAAGTGCCCTGCAAGACCTGGCAATGCTAGGAAGCTTGCCGGGCCGAAAAATCATCGTTCGCGGCAACCACGATTTCTGGTGGTCTACGGTGACGAAAATGACAAACATGACCCACGGTGCCTTTGAATTTATCCACAATTCCGCTATTCAAGTAGGAAATGTAGCTCTCGCCGGCACGCGAGGTTGGATTTCTGAAACATCGAAACAATTCACCGAAACCGACCGAGCCATCATCCTTCGCGAAGAAGGCCGCATGGCGCGTTCCTTAGAATTGGCACAAAAAATGAAGGTAGACAAAATCATCGCCATTCTCCACTATCCCCCCTTCGACGAAGCCAGAAATCCGTCCCACATGATGGACATCATCCAAGAACACGGCGCCGCCCAGTGCATTTACGGACATATCCACGGGGCACAAAATTTCGTCAACCTCCCCGACGAACTAGAAGGCGTGCCGCTCCACTTGACCAGTGCCGATTACCTGGACTTCAAACCCTATTTCATTTGTGACCTGGAGGAACCCCATGCATAAACTAGCGGAAAGCAAACTCCTCGCCGGCTTCATCTACGGCGATCCCCACATGAAAGAATACATCTACCTCCCCGGCAGCGAACTGGACAGCGAGACCCCCATCCTGGTCTATGAAATAGAAGGACGCCGCCGCGACGTGCCCATGAAGGAAGCCCTCTCTATCATAGAGAAACGAAGCCTCAAGCCATGCAGCCATCCCATCTTTGGTAAGAACACCATGGGATAGTGGTTTTAGTGCGTAATGCGAAGTGCGTAGTGCGTAGTGATGGTAGCGGCGCACAAAATTTGAAAGCGCCGCATATTTTATATATGAAAAGGGACTTGGAGAAATGAGACCATTTCAACCAAGTCCTTTTTTAGTGAATAAGCATTAATTCATTTTCAACTGATAAGAAACCAGATTAGCGATTGTTGCTGGTTGTTAGTTGTTTGTTGTTGGAGCCAAACAACCGACAACTAACAACTAACAACTAACAACTAACAACAATCGGGTTTATTGCTATTGAAAAAATAAATTAACGAGCATCTACTATATAAAATTCGCGGCGCTTCCAAATTTTGTGCGCCGCACCACCATTACGCACTACGCACTTCGCATTACGCACTATTTTTCTCTTACAGCCATGTAAGCCCCGAAAATTTCTCTTACAGCCGTGTAAGAAGAACTTTTTTCAAACCCCTTGACCTTTTCCTTGCTTTCCGGTATGATGTGGTCAAGGCAAAGGTCTCTGCCAATCGCGCACGGGCCCGATCAAAAAACGCGATTTGACAAAAGACCTGCAAGTTGCCCGCGGATGAGGAATCCATAAGAGCTCCGGTTAGCAATAGCCGCTCATACGTGTGGAAGGTAAAAGTTCCACAACAAAAACTACATATCCAAGAGGTTTTCACCCTTCTAAAAGCTCGCATGAGAAACAGAACGAACCCCATCGCTGATGCAGACAGTGACATGGTCCCCCTGTTTTTCGTGCGGGCTTTTTTTATTGGTGACTAGTGACTGGTAGACTGGTGACTAGAAAACGATTTCCAGTCACCAGTCTACCAGTCACTAGTCACCAATCCTCATTGCATTTCCAAAATCGCCATATGCCGCCCCGTTTTCCCGCCGGATTTCCGATAAGAATAGAAAAGGTCGTCTCTGCAATAGGTACAAATCCCGCAGTCTTCGATATGCTCTTTCGGAATGCCTGCCTGTTCCATCAAAAGACGATTGGCACCATGCAAATCGAAAAGATATTTCCCATTCTCTTTCGCTTTAGATAACTTAGCCATTTCTGCTTCGGAAAAGAGTTTTGTAAATTCTTCAATCACTTCATGACCTACTTCAAAGCACTCCAACCCAATGGCCGGCCCGATGGCGCAAAGAATATTTCCTCGCTGGCATCCAAATTCGGTTTCCATTTTCGCAATGGTCTTTCCCGCAATATTCCCCGCCGTGCCTCGCCAGCCCCCATGAGACAGGGCAATCCCTTCTTTCACGGGATCATAAAAAAGAAGGGGCGTGCAGTCTGCAAAGTTCATGATAATCGGCACCTGCTTCTCCTTCGTCATGAGACCATCGCAATTCGGAATGGCGTTTTCCATAGAAAGAGCTCCTCGCCCGCAGTCCTTCTTTCCTACGATTTCAATATGGGTACCATGAACCTGATTGGCACAAATGAGCCGGCTGGCATCACTGCCCAGCACTTGGAAAAACCGCCGCCGATTTTCCTGTACCGCCGCTGGATCATCACCCACGTGCAGTCCCATATTGAGGGAATCAAAAGGTGCCTCACTCACCCCGCCGATGCGAGTCGATACGGCAGCGATGAGTGGATGGTTTTGAAATAGGTCAAAGGTGATGTATGAAATACCATCTTTAGAAATCAATTTCATGTTATACCTCCTGTTAATAAGGTTCTGTTGGTGGCAATAAGAATTAGTAAACAGTGGAATAATACCACTCTCATAGGGTTCTGGGGGTGGCGATATGGATTGTCTGACATAGTGATGATACCGCTCTCATAAGGTTCTAAGGTAGTGTTATTAAGTTAAGAATTGCGATATAAAAAACTAGCGTCATTTCGACCGACGGGATTTGTGCTTGATGATTCTATCGCTTTTCTGCGACTATGTTAGACAAAAGTGGAGAAATCTTGTGGGACTAATGTTGTTTCCGATAGAGACTCAAGATTTCTCCACTTTTGTCTAACATAGTCGCTTAGCTCTACTGAGTCTCCTTGCACAAATCCCATCAGTCGAAATGACGACAGGAAAGAATACCGCCGACTGCTAATTATCCTAATCCCTTTTATAAAATGCGGCGCTTCCAAATTTTATGCGCCGCCACCACCACTCCTCACTCCTCATTCCTAACTCCTCACTATATCCCATCGCTACAGAACCCCATCAACTTCCCCATATCCTCAGGAATCGGTGCTTTCCACTCCATATTCTCCCCCGTCACAGGATGTTTCAGTTTCACACTGTACGCATGCAGCGCCTGACGATCAATCAAATCACAGGACCCACCGTATAAATCATCCCCCAAGAGAGGATGTCCCAAGCTTTGGAAATGAACCCGAATCTGATGGGTGCGACCGGTCAAAAGATGAATTTTCAGCAGCGAATAACTTTCCGTTTCTCCCAGCACTTCGTAATCGGTGACGGCTCGTTTCCCGTCGTCTCGTACCATCCATTCCACGATGCTACCCGGTTTCCGTCCGATGGGGCGATCGATACAGCCCTGTTTCTCTTCCAAATGCCCAGAAATCAAGGCCAAGTATTCCCGATAAATCTGGTCGTGGCTATGAGATAAATCATATTGCCCCTTCGCCGATTTCGCCACCACCACCAAGCCAGTCGTATTTCTATCCAAACGATAAATGGGATGAATCCCCGCATTTTCCTGTTTCTTTTGGAAATATCCCGCCACCGCATTGACCAAGGTATCATGAGCGCCGTGGGAAGTGGGATGGATAATCATGCCCGGCCCCTTGTTGACCACCAAGAGGGTGTCGTCTTCATACACGATAGACAGGGGAATATCCGCCGGCACGATGTCGCTTTCCTCGCTCCACTCCAAAAGCACCACATCTCCCACGTGAAGAGGCGTCCGGGCGTTGTGAATGTCTACACCATTCACCGTGACCCGACCGTTCCATTTGATTCGTTTCCAAAGGCCCGCGGATAAATGATGGGTTCGCTTCACCACATCCTTCACCATGCGGCCTTCCATGTCTTGTGATACGGTCCATGTGATTTGCACTATGGTCTCCTTTGTAAAACTTTGAGTTTCAGAATTTCTGTGTACTCACTGTTGTTAGTTGTTGGTTGTTTGTTGTTGGGGCCAAACAACAAACAACTAACAACCAACAACAATTACTAATCCAATTTCTTACCAGTTGAAACGTGAATGAATAACCACTCAATATATAGGGTCATGAGACTCCTCGATTTTTCTCATTATAACACAACAACAAAAAAGGTTATGAAATTGACGTCAATCTCATAACCTTTTTGCTGTTGTTGGTTGTTGGTTGTCGGTTATTTGCCCCCAACAAGCAACAATCGTTATCATATCTATCGTCATGGGGGCCGATGGGATTTGTGTAAGGAGAGTTCTATCGTACAAGCGACTATATTGGACAAAAGTGGAGAAATCTTGAGTCACCATTGGAAAAAACACTAATCCCACAAGATTTCTCCACTTCTATCTAACATAGTCGCAGAAAAGCGATACCATCATCAAGCACTAATCCCGTCGGTCGAAATGACGGCAGGAAAAATACGGCCAACTGCCTACTGCAAACCGCTAACTTCCCCAATCCCCATAATAAAAAATGCGGCGCTTTCAAATATGTTGCGCCGCACCACCATTCCTAATTCCTCATTCCTAATTCCTCATTGCATTTACTCTACTTCCACAAAATGCTCCGACGGCGCTGGCTTACTATAATAGAAACCTTGCGCATAGCGGCATCCTAGAGAAAGAAGCAAATTCACCTGTTCCTCGCTTTCTACCCCTTCCGCAATGACCCCCAGTTGCAAGGTCTGAGCCAACTGGATAATGCAACGAATGACCGCCGTTCTTCGCTCATCAGACAAAGCTTTAATCAGGAAAGAACGATCCAATTTCAAAATATCCACTGGCATTTCGGAGAGGAGGGACAAGGACGATTCTCCCATTCCGAAATCGTCCATTTCGATGATGAATCCCATGTCCCGGAACGCATTCACTTTGGTGAGCACAATATCCGAATCGGTCACGTAGGAGCGTTCCAATATTTCCAAATGAAGCAAATGGGGCTCAATGTGATATTTCTCTATCAAATGCTTCATGGTGGGAACCAAGTCGCTGCGATACAAATCGTTTCTCGCGATATTGACCGAAATGGGCAGCGGCTTTTTCCCCAAGTCCGCTCTATGCTTCAGCACCTTGCAGGCTTCTTCCCAAATATATTTATCCACTTCATAAATGGAGTCTTCCTTTTCCAGCAGCGGAATAAATTGTCCCGGCGAAATCATCCCCCATTCCGGGTGCAGCCAACGAATCAGGCCTTCCGCGCCAATCACATGACCTGTGGTCATATCCACTTTTTGCTGCAAGTACATCTGCAGTTCTCGCCCCGCAATGGCTTCTTGGATGCCATCGAGAATCCGATGATTTTCCGTGATTTGCTCCTGCAGCGAATGGTCATAAAAGACGGTGGCTGTGTTGGGTTTATTTTGCGCGAAATCCAGCGCCAAAAGAGCCCGATCGCAAAGCACTTTGAGACTGGTTGTCCTTCCCGCCATGCGTTCCGCCACCCCCATGTGGGGCTGGATATGGTTGGGCAATGGGTATTGTTCAAAAAAGGTGACCAATTCCTTTTCCAGCACTTCATAAAACCGATAGCTAGCAGGAATAAGAATATACATGGTGGAAGAAGCGCCTCTAGCAAACAAAACGTTGTCCGTCGGCGCCAGTCCTATGAGAAATAGGGCCAATTTTTGGAGCATCTGGTCTCCCGCTTTTTCGCCAAAGAACTCCTTCACCACCCGAAACCGGGACAAATTGAGCACAATCAGATGATAGGAAACTGTGGGATGTTGGTCCAGCAGTTCCTGTCCTTTATGGTCAAAGGAATTTAACCGATACAACCCGGTCAAATCATCTCGTTCCAAAATGGAAATGGTATCATTGGCCCGCTGTATTTCCTCCATCGCGCGTTTTAGCCGCTGATTATTTTTCATCAAAGCTCTCTCCGAATTGACCAGCTGATTATTCATCCGCTGGATTTCATAATATTCATCCTGATAAGGAATTTGCAAATTTTGATCCGCCCAGGTCCGAGCCTCAATGCATTCCTTTTCCAGGGCAGGTAATTCTTCCAAACTTTCTACATAGGACAAAATCACCACAAAGTACTTCGGATAGGTGTATAGAAAAGCGGTGATTTTCTTATCGTCATGCAAGGGCTGTAGTTGCAGCATGCTTTGTTTAGTAGAAATAAAATTTTCCACCGGCTCCAGCTGGCTGGCATCGGCCATCAAGGATTTCAAATTGTCCCCCACATGCACCGGCAAATGATTGGATTCGTGCAAAATTTTCTGCACCCTCCACTGCCGATCACATAGAAAAACACTCCAGCTCATACAACCCCTCACTTATCCATTGACTTGCTCCAGCAGTTGAATGGCATTTTCTCCATAAAAGTCCACCGGCCATTTCTTCCAAATGTCATGGGTGCTTCGGAACGCCAAGCCGCCAACTGCCACTTTAATGTCTGGATATTTCTGTTTCACTTCTTGCACCAACTGCTGACATACCATCAAATGGGGCGGCATGGTCACCGAAAACGCCAGCAAATCCGGTTGATTTTCCTGAATCGATGCCAAGATCGCATCTAGCGGCACTGCTGCCCCCAAGTACACACTGTCCCAACCCGCATTTTCAAATACATCGGTCAACATGCGGGCACCCATTTCATGAAGTTCGCTCCCTGGACAAGCACACAAAATGGTCTTATTTCTACGCTTCGTAGCAAAAATCACCGGATAGAGCTGGGTCATCACCATCTGAGTCACAGATGTACAATAATGCTCCAAATCCACACCAATCTTCGCATTATGCCACAATTCCCCCACCCGGCGCATACTCTCCGCCAGAATTTTGATATAAATATCATTGACAGAAATGCCGTCATTCATGAACTTCTGCACCAAGTACATGGACTGCCGCATTTTCTTGTCAAATAAACTTTGCATATATAAGGTAATTTCTTTTTCATAAGGAGAAGGGGCGAATCCCATTTCCACCGGACGCTGATACTGTCGAATCGCTTCTTGCGCCTTCTGTAATAAAACATCCAGCCCTTCCTGTTTATCTTCACTAACGACCCGTTTCACCGCCTGCCGCACATAATCCAAATGACGAATCACATAGGTCTTCATCACATCCGCCGGCCGGCTCTTCATGATCGACGCCATCAACTCATACAGCCACACTCCATAGACTTCCATGATTTTACTATCTTGCAACTGGTAAGCCGTATACAAGAAATCCACATTGTACCGCGTATCACGATAGATAATCTGCTGTACCTTTTTGCTTAAAGAAGAAAAATATTCTGGCTCCGACTCACTCTGCATGCGGTACGCAGTTTCTACTACATTCTGAAACTCCATCTCGTAGTCAACCCAAAGCAGACCCATAATTTTATCTTCTACCCCCCCCCGAAAAATTTTGTTATGTTGATAAATATGCAACTTTAGTATATAAATGTATGACTTAAAATGCAACTGTTTCTTATACTCTTTATGATAAGTTACATTCCAGCTGATTCCATAAATCCAAAGGTTATACTCAATGATCTCTTCGGTGGCAAAATAGATTCAAAAGTTTTTCACAAGGTTAAAAAGGTTATAAAGGTTATCGTTTCTCCGTAACCCTCATAACCTCATTTAACCTTGTCTCTAATGAACTCACCACGCAAGAGTTCTAAGGGTTCTCTTTTATCGCCCCAATTGGGCAATGCTGTTAAGTGAAGAAAGCGATTTCATCTCTATCCGTCATTTCGACTGGTCGTATTTGTACAAAATGAAGAAAGTGGTATAAATGGGTTTGTGTCCCTGAGTGGAGAAATCTCAGAGGCACCAGCGATAAAGGCTTGATGGCAGAATCCCTTCCAGTCTTTAAGCCCTTACCGCTAGCGCTGAAGAGATTTCTCCACTCAGGGACACAAATCATTTCATAACTTCTATATCATTAAGCACAAATATGATCGGTCGAAATGACATCTCTGCTTCTACCTTCTTCTTAACTTAACAAGATTTCCCATAGCGGGCCTGCTGGGTCTATCAAATACCGCTTGATGCCACACTATATCAAGACAAAGCAGCATTTCTGAGGTGGGAAGTTTGAGTTATCATTTGCCCGTAATTCCCATAACCCTTATAACCTTATCTCCAGCGAACTCACCCCTATGTTAGAAAGGCGAAATTGCCTCAACAAATAACCTTGTCTCCCACGGCCAAGTCACCATGTCGAAAAATCCGTAGCAGCTCAATAATAACCCTTTTCCGCTATTCTAAGCATGAAAAAAGACTCAACCGTCAAAAACGATTGAGTCTAATTTATCAGCAGCTTGTTCCTCCCGGCGATTCCAGCCAACGCAAGCTCTATGTCTAAGACAAAGTAAAAACCTCAACCGCTAAAAACGATTGAGGTCTTTGTTAATCAGCAGCTTCCTATCCTCCCGGGCCGCTTCCAGCCAAGTACTTTCGGCGTTTGTGAGCTTAACTACCGTGTTCGGCATGGGTACGGGTGTATCCTCACAGCTATCGCCACTGAATCTTTGAGAGTCTATTCTCTCAAAACTATATAGAAGAAAGTTCCTAAGTTCTCTTTGCCTTTGTCAAGTGCTTCGTGAAATCTCTTTAAGTTAAGACCTCGACCTATTAGTACTGCGTCGCTCCAACCCTTGCGGGCCTTCCACTCACAGCCTATCAACCTCATCGTCTTTAAGGGGTCTTACTCATTGCTGATGAGAAGTCTCATCTCGGGACGGGCTTCACGCTTAGATGCTTTCAGCGTTTATCCTTTCCGGATGCGGCTTTCCAGCCGTGCCACTGGCGTGACAACTGGTACACCGTTGATCCGTCCACTCCGGTCCTCTCGTACTAGGAGCAACCTCCCTCAAACTTCTTGCGCCCGCGATGGATATGAACCAAACTGTCTCACGACGTTTTGAACCCAGCTCGCGTACCACTTTAATGGGCGAACAGCCCAACCCTTGGAACCTACTCCAGCTCCAGGATGTGATGAGCCGACATCGAGGTGCCAAACCTCCCCGTCGATATGAACTCTTGGGAGAGATTAGCCTGTTATCCCCAGGGTAGCTTTTATCCGTTGAGCGATGGCCTTTCCACTCAGTACCACCGGATCACTAAGCCCGACTTTCGTCTCTGCTCGACTTGTCTGTCTCGCAGTCAAGCTCCCTTCTGCCTTTGCACTCTTCGGTCGGTTTCTGTCCGACCTGAGGGAACCTTTGGGCGCCTCCGTTACTCTTTCGGAGGCGACCGCCCCAGTCAAACCGCCTACCTGAGATGGTCCACGAGGTTGTTAGTCTCCGTGTTAGAATCTCAGCAATACAAGGGTGGTATCCCAACAGCGACTCTATATCAGCCAAAGCCAATATTTCAAAGTCTCCCACCTATCCTGTGCATGTATCACCGAGATTCAATCTCAAGCTGCAGTGAAGCTCCATGGGGTCTTTCTGTCCAGTCGCGGGTAACCTGCATCTTCACAGGTATTTCAATTTCACCGGGCCCCTCGTTGAGACAGTGCCCAAATCATTACGCCTTTCATGCGGGTCGGAACTTACCCGACAAGGAATTTCGCTACCTTAGGACCGTTATAGT
>CAVBRV010000056.1:0-14596 GCA_963597965.1 Paludibacteraceae bacterium
ACCCCAAAACCCTAAACCCCAAAACCCTAAACCCCAAAACCCTAAACCCCAAAACCCTAAACCCTAAACCATTGCGAGTCTGCTTTTGTGCTAAATGCCAAAGACGTACTCGGCATATAAACCCAAACAACTAACAACCAACAACAAAGAAGCAAAAGGAGAGTAGGAGGAATTTCATGAGTGTTTTAAAAAAGCTGCAAAGCGAAAATCGGTATGTTGTATTTTTCTTCTTGTATATAGGATTCTGTATTTCCTATATCGACCGCAGTGCCATTGGGCTGGCGCTGCCCTCTATTTCTAAAGACTTCAACCTGGCACCGACGGAAATGGGCGTGGTGATTTCGGCCTTCTTTATTGGCTACTCCATCATGCAGATTCCTGGTGGCTGGCTGTCGGACCACTTGGGGTCGAAGACGGTCATCATGGTGGCTTTGACGCTGTGGTCTATTTTCACTTTTACCACCGGTCATGCCTCTACGCTGGCAGGACTTTTGTTCTTGCGATTCGTCTTCGGTCTTTGCGAAGGACCTTATGCAGGTTCCTGCTACCGAGCCATTGCGGAATATTTCCCTCGCGAACTTCGCGCGGCTTATACCACAGGCATTCTTTCTTCCAACTATATCGGAAGTGCCCTGGCGCCTGTCGTCATCGTGCCGCTGATTCTCTGGTTCGGATGGAGAGGCATGTTCCAGATCTTGGGCGTGGTGGGTCTGCTCTATGTATTCTTCTACGCCATCTTCGTGAAGCAGTCGAAGCCGAAAGAAGAAATGGCTGGGGGCGATAAGGTGAGCAAGACGAAATATTTCCTGCGCCTCATGAAATACTCCATGATTTGGAAATTGGTTCTTTGTGCGTTCTGTGTGTCTTGCATCAATAAAGGTCTCGACGCTTGGATGCCGACCTATCTTATCGCCGAACGTGGCATCAATCTGAAAGCCGTGGGCTATCTCACGCCCATTCCATTCCTCTGCTCTTTCTTGTCAGCAGCGGTTTGTGGATGGTTCATGAATAAATATTTCGACAAAAAGGAACATTACATGGTTGCCATTTGTGCAGCCTTGACCGCCATTTTCCTGTACTTCATGTACAATGCGGAAACCATTATGTGGGTTGTTATTTTCCAGTGCGGCGTGTACTTCTTCAAAGCTTGCATTTTAGGGGCTGCCGTGGCGATCGTTTTGAAAATCGTCACCGGCAAGATTGCGGGCTCCGCGTCGACCTTGATTAACATGGGCGGACAGGTAGCTGGATTTATTTCTCCAGTCATTATGGGGTACCTGGTCCATGCATTCAACGGTTCTTTCAATGCGGTGTTCTATTTCCTGATGGGCATGGCTACGCTTTGCGCACTCAGTGCCCTCTTGATTCCAAAGAGAACAGAAGACGTGCTGGACCTGGAAGAATAGCAATATAGGAAACACAGGGGGGAGACTTCCTGTGTTTTCCGCTTTCTATATGGGTGACTGGTGGACTGGTGACTAGTGACTGGGAATTATTTCTAGTCCTAGTCACCAGTCACTAGTCACTAGTCACCTTTTTAGATGAGAAATGTAGAATAAACTATCGCTTTATTTGAAAAAAGGAGATAACTATGAAGATTACAAAAGCAATTATTCGTCGAATGAGCCTGGATTTCAAGAAACCATTCTATACCAGCCTGGGAAAGATGGTCAAAGATTTTCTCGTTGTAGAACTTCATGATGAAGAGGGGCATGTAGGGTATGGTGCTTGCTCGGCTTTCATGCGTCCTTGGTACAATGAAGAAACCACCATGGGGGCTCTGTTTGTCATTCAGAAATACTTGATTCCAGAACTTTTCAATGTAGGGGAATTCAAAGACCCAGAATGGTTCTTTGATCATACCAGTTGGATTCGTAGAAATCGTATGGCTCGTTCTTCCGTAGATTGTGCTTTGTGGGAACTGTATGCTAAAGAATTGGGGATCCCAGAATACAAAGCCTTGGGCGGTGTACGAAATGAAATAGAAGCAGGGGTATCTCTTGGTATCGAAGAGACACCAGACAAATTACTTCATACCATTGAAAATTATATGAAACAGGGCTATCGCCGGGTGAAGTGCAAAATTAAACCAGGCTACGACATCAACTATATGCGGGCGGTTCGTAAAGAATTTGGCGACATCATGCTCATGGTGGACGCGAACTCGGCGTATACCTTGGATGATATTCCTATGTTCAAAGAAATGGACGAACTGGGCCTGCTCATGATTGAACAGCCACTGGCCTCCGATGATATTGTGGACCATCGCCATTTACAGGCAGAAATCGAAACGCCAATTTGCCTCGACGAAAGCATCGATAGCGTGGACGATGCGAGACGGGCCATCGAATTGGGCAGCTGCAAAATCATCAATATCAAAGTGGCTCGCGTCGGCGGCCTCACCGAAGCACGTCGCATTCAGAAATATGCCGGCGAACGGGGCGTCTTCTCCTGGTGCGGCGGCATGCTGGATGACGGCGTAGCCAGAGGGCATAACATGGCAGTGGCTACCCTTCCGTATTACAAATATCCAAACGACATCCCCGGTAGCGATCGCTACTATACAGATGATATCGTGACACCTTCTACCTACATCGATTCCCATGCGAAAATCCAGCTCCCCGAACTGCCAGGAACGGGTTTTGAACTGAAGATGGACGTGGTGGAGAAGCATACGATTGAGAAATTTGAATACAAGAAATAAGTATTATTTGTATTTCTTAAAGTGATTTTTGGTGACTGGTAGACTGGTGACTAGTGACTGGGAATTATGTCTAGTCCTAGTCACCAGTCACTAGTCACTAGCTACCAGTTTTCAGATTGGAGGAGAATATAAAGATGAACACGAAAGAGCAAGCATTCCACTGGGTAGATACCCACAAAGACTACATGATTAACTTATGGAAAGACATGGTTTCCATTGATTCTGGCATTGGCGTCAAGAAAGGGGGCATGGAAATTGGCAATTTGTGTGCTTCCCATTTGGAAAAGTTGGGATTTTCCATTCGCCGCTATTCCTTTGACGAATGCGGAGATACCATCATCGGCGAACGGGGCGATTTGTCTAAGCCTTATGTGATTCTCATGGGACACATGGACACCGTATTTCACAAAGGCGAAGTGGCAAAGCGACCTTTCACCATCAAAGACGGAAAAGCTTATGGCCCAGGTGTGCTGGACATGAAAGGCGGAGACACCATCGCTATTTCCACCTTGGAAGCCCTCCACGACGCAGGCTATGATTTCCCCTGCAAAGTGATTTTGGTCGCTGACGAAGAGCCGGCTCATTGCTATTCCAACAACCCAGAAATTATCAAAAAAGAAGCGAAAGGCGCTAAATGTGCGTTCAACTTTGAAACCGGCTTCACCGACCATGACATCACCGTGCAGCGTCGCGGGTGCTGGCGTTTCATCATTGAAACATTCGGTCGCGGTTGCCATGTAGGAAACGATCCGCAGAATGGCCGGAGCGCGATTCTCGAAATGGCTCACAAAATTATCGAAATCGAAGCCCTCTCTGACCTGTCCAAAGGGTATAATGTGAATGTAGGCACCATCGAAGGGGGAACCGTTGCCAATGCAGCGCCGGCCTATTGCAAAGTGGAATGCGATTTCCGCTATGTGAGCCATGATGATCTGCCCATGCTCCGTGAAAAAGTAAATGCCATCGTAGCGAAACAATTTGTCCCCGACGTGACCACCAAGATTTCCGACACTTTTGGCTTCGATGAAATGGAACGCACCGAAGGTACCATGAAACTTTTGGAAGTGGCCCAGGAAGTGGCAAAAGAAAACGGCTGGCCCGTACCGGGACCGAAACTCTGCGGCGGCGGTTCCGATGCAGCCTACACCGTGCAAGCCGGCATCCCGACCCTCTGCTCCATCGGCGTAGAAGGCGCCAGAAATCACACCGTAGAAGAATGGGCGGACGTAGACAGCCTCTTCGCCCGGGCAAAATTGATGATTGGGATTCTTTTGAAAGTGACGAAATAAGTGACTAGTGACTCGTGACTGGGAAAAGCAGAGTCCAGTCACCAGTCACTAGTCTACCAGTCACCATACAGATGAAGGAGCAAAGCAACATGTTAGACATACAAAAACTATACGCCCAAGTCGACGCCCACCGAGACGACATGATGGAGACCTGGAAATTTCTCGTCAACCGAGACTGCGGCACCGCGAATAAAGTTGGTGTGGACCAGGTGGGACGGGATATACAGGATTTCCTGGAAAAAGTGGGCTTCACCGTCCGTTTCCATGAATATGAAAAAGCAGGAAATATGCTAGTCGCCGAATACGGCGATCCCGCTCTTCCCTTTGTGGTACTCACGGGCCATATGGACACCGTCTTTGCGGACGGCACCGCAGCCGCTCGTCCTTTCACTGTGAAAGACGGCAAAGTCACCGGTCCCGGCGTGCTCGACATGAAAGGTGGCGTCACCATTCTGCTCTATGCCGTGAAATTTCTCATCGAAGCCGGCTATAGCAAGTACCGCCTAAAAATCGTGCTGGCCGGGGACGAAGAAGTGGGTCACCAAAATTCCCATGCCGATGTGGATTATAAAAAAGAAGTCACCGGCGCGCTTATGGGATTCAACATGGAAACCAGCTTCATCGACAACAGCATCGTCATCCAAAGAAAAGGGGCCGCCCAGTATCTATTCACCATCGACGGCGTAGGGGCCCATGCAGGAAATAATCCCCAGGACGGTCGCAGTGCGGTAGAAGAACTGGCCCATAAAATTCTGGACATCCAGCGGGAAACGGATTGGGAAGAAGGCACCACAGTCAACGCCGGCGTCATCGGCGGCGGCACCGTAGCCAATGCCATTCCTGAACACGCCTGGTGTAAAGTGGATGTGCGCTTCAGCAAACAGTCCGGCATCGAACGCATTGACAAAGATTTCCAGGCCATTGCCAAGAAACAATACGTGGACCACACCGTGACTCACCTCAAGCCTCTCATTCGCTTCGGCGCCATGGAACAACTCCCCGGCACCATGCCCCTCTTTGAAAAAGCCCAGGCAGTAGCGAAAGAATACGGCTTCCCAGAAATGAAACCCATCGCCGTAGGTGGTGCCAGCGATTCCACCTTTCTCACCCTGTGCGGCGTACCGACCCTGTGCGCCCTGGGCGTGAAAGGGCAGTTCAATCACACCGAAAGAGAATGGGCGGAACAGGATTCACTCTTTGAACGGTGCAAACTCTTGATGACGTTCTTGGAGAAATTGTGATTTAGTAGGCAGTTAGCAGTAGGCAGTTAGCAGTAGGCAGTAGGCAGTAGGCGGTTGGCAGTAGACGGTAAACAGTAAACAGTTGACGGTAGACCGTTAACCGTTAACCATTAACCATTAACCATTAACCATTAACCATTAACCATTAACTATTAACCGTTAACCGTTTACTGCCAACTGCTAACAGCCAACTGCCTACTATAAATAATATGATATAATAAAGAAACCAGAAAGCGGATTTCCCAGTGGAATGTTTAACTGGGAAATCCGCTTTTTATATAGAGAAATTGAATAGTAAAGATGAGAATCAAGCGAAATAAGCACTAGCGGCAAGCCCCCTTCCGCTGGAAGGGGGGCAGGGGGGATAGCTCATAAATAAGTTTTCTCCGATTTTATCGCCCCCGCCGGGGGAGATGCCGAAGGCAGAGGGGGTGGCACTGGCGGTATACATCGCTATGAACATATCACGCGAACTCGGTGATACCCGATGTAGCGGTATAGGCGTCCAGCCATGGCGGTATGATCGCTAGATAAGACGCCAACACGGCTAGTGGCACCAGCGGTGTACCGCCAGAGCAGGCTATCCCCCGCTGTACTCGCTACCCCCTTCCAAAGGAAGGGGGCTAAAGATGAGAGACTAGCGAAAGAGGTAGTAGCGTCTCGTCTCCCCCTTTGGGGGGAGAATCAAAGAGGGGGCTGCACTAGCGGAATGAAAAACGATGTGGAAAAATCCCACTCCCGATTGTCTCACATATCGAAAAAACCGCTAAAGCAGCCCCCTCAGCCTACGGCAGCTCCCCGGCGGGGGAGCCAAGGCGCTAGTGCTTCTAACGATACAGTCACATTTGAGAAACCTTTAGAACCCTAAGAACCTTTAGAACCCTGAAAAAACAACAACAGTAAATAAAAAGGAGAAAAGCAGAGTGGCAGAAGACAAACAAGAACGACAACTATCCATTCCAGAATATTTCATGCTAGGCGCAAAGAAAGGATTCTACATCACCGTAGAACTCATTGCGCCGGCTATGGTGATGGCCTATACATTGATTACTTTTTTGAAATTGGCGGGTATCATGCCAATTATTGGAGACCTATTGTCACCCGTGATGGGCCTCTTCGGCCTTCCCGGAGAAGCATCGGTGGTACTTTTGGCGGCCTTTTTTGCGAAAGCGGCCGGTGCGGCTACTGCAGCTGGCATGTATATGAATGGCACCATCAGTGCGGTGCACGCCACCATTTTATTTCCGGCCTGCATCACCATGGGGACTTTGATTGGACACTTCGCCCGGGTGGTCATGGTTGCTAAGGTGCGCAGTTGCTACTATCCCATCATGCTGGCAACGCCTATTATCGATGCTATGATTGCTATGTGGATCACGAGAGGCGTGCTCTTTGTGATGGGATATTAATGCAATTAGGAATGAGAAATTAGGAATGAGGAATGGTGGTAGCGGCGCATCATATTTTATAGCGCCGAAATTTTATGTAGTGAGTGGTTATTCATACATTTTTCAACTGGCAAGAAATCGGATTAGCGATTGTTGTTGGTTGTTAGTTGTTGGTTGTTTGGATCCCAACAACCAACAACTAACGACAGACAACAATGATTAAGCCAATTTCACATCAACAAGAGAATCGAGGATATAAATGGAAAAGGATAAACTCAATTACAAAGTCACCTGGAAAGGCTGGGTGTCTCTCATCTTTCTGATTGTCTGTTTTTCTGGTGTCGTAGGGCACCAGGATAACTTTTTGAAAGCCTTTGATTTCATGAACCTCATGGGTCAATTCGGTCACGCCGATGGGGCGAAGGTGGCTATGCTGGGAACCGGCGGCTTTGGGGCACGAGAAGGATTTGCTTTTGCCTTGACTATGGTACCCATCACCATGGTGGCATCCGGATTGGTGGAAGTGTGTGAACACTTGGGTGCACTTCGGGCCGCAGGGAAACTATTTCAGCCCTTCTTGCACTTTCTGATGGGTATTCCGGGGATCACTGGTTTGGCCTTTATTTCCAGCTTCACCAGCTCCGATATTGCAGCCTTCATGACGAAAGATATGTATGAAGAGGGCACCATCACCGACGACGAACGCACCATCTTCGCGGCATATCAGTATGCCGGTTCTGGGACGATCAATAACACCATCGGTTCCGGGGCGGCTCTGCTTCCTATTACTTTGGTGCCAGTAGGTATTATTTTGGGCATCATTATTTTGGTTAAATTCCTGGGGGCCAATATGGTGCGGTTTTATTTGAAATGGCACCATGCGAAGCAATGTAAGAATCTGAGTGAGTAGGTATGTTAACGCATGCGGTTACAGGTTGCTCAAGGTTCTAAGGGTTCTAAGGTTGCTCAGGTTTTCTGAATGTGCCTATAAACGCTAGCGTCATCAGCTCGTTTGAGGGGCCTTTAGAACCTTTAGAACCCTTTGTACCATTAGAACCTTTGTGACAGCAGAAATCATCGCATATTTCGCTTAACTTAAAGACATTGCCCCGGAGGGGAGCCAAGCCGCTAGTGATGATAGCGAAAGAGGCAATAGCGGCAAACCCCCTTCCGCTGGAAGGGGGGGCAGGGGGGATAGCTCCTACTAGCGATATACATGATAAGAGACAGCTAGCGGTATAGGCGCCCAGCCATGGCGGTATAAACGCTAGAGAAGACGCCAGCACGGCTAGTGGCACCAGAGACGTCCCGCCAGAGCAGGCTATCCCCCGCTGCACTTGCTACGCTCGTTACGCTACCCCCTTCCAAAGGAAGGGGGTCAAAGATGAGATGCAAGCGAAAGAGGCAGTAGCGTCTCGTCTCCCCCTTCGGGGCAATGCTGTTAAGTTAAGGATTTGAGTGAGTAGGGATGCTAACGCTTGCGGTTACAGGTTGCTCAAGGTTCTAAGGGTTCTAAGGCTGCTCAGGTTTCTCGAATGTGCCGGTGAACACTAGCGTCATCAGATCACACGAAGAAGCAGGATAATGATGTGTCATCACAATAGAATTTTGTCGCATTTGTGGTTGTTAATTGTTGTGCATTAGTTGCCTGATTTTAAACAACTAATGCACACTAAAAAAGCTCCTAACGCTATATGTATAGGAGCTTTTTTAGTGCCATTGGGGCAAAGTGGAAGTGATTATTATAGTTTTACATTTTTTAATGCTTTGAGTTGGTCTCGTCTGTTATATAGGATGGCTATGACATATACTTGATTGGTATCTCGATTGATCCAATAATAGATGTAAAAATTTTTGAAAATAATTTTACGAACGCCCCTAGCATGCCAAGGTTCAAAAGAAACCGGGGCGATGCTATCAGCCAAGTAGGAAAGTTTATTTATTTGGTCATGAATATCTTGCAGGTACTGTATAGCAATATGAGGCACTCCCAGCACATAGGCGATATAATCTCTTATTTCTAGTAAATCTGTTTTTGCTATCGGAGTGATAATGATTTGAAAAGAATCCACTTATTTTAGGCTCCTTTCCAATTCTGCGAAAACGGTATCGGCTGGTTCGCCTTTCCCTGCTAAAGCTTCTTCATATCCATGCTGAAGTTTTGCATTTAATTCATTTTCCGACATTTCATCAAAGGTTTTAGGGCGAGTGGGCATTTTCAAAGAAAATGGAATCCCATTCTGGTAAATGATTTGTCTATAAAGGGAATTAATTAATACAGAAACAGGGATACCTAAATTTTGCAGAATGTTTTCTGCTTCGAGTTTGACTGTATTTTCTACTCTTACACTTACCGTTGCATCTTTCATGATTATCACCTCACTTTATATATTATAAATAATCGTGTAGCGATTTTCAATACAATGACTTACATCTGCGAGAACTTTTAAAATTTCGAGTAGCAAAAAATTGCTTAGTGGTTGTTATTAGTTATTGGAGTATAACTTGAAATTTGAATTAATGAGCAGACATTAATATAATAAAAGAAATCCTTCTATGTTGATATTTAAGCATTAGACGCAAACAACCAACAACGAACAAACAACAACTATTCCGAACAAGGAGGTATTACCATGGACCTAGAAAAAGTAAAACGCGCCTTCCAAAGAAACCGGTACCAATGCCAAGTCTTTCAAACCAAGGAAGAAGCGGCGGATTATTTGAATGAAAAAATCGACGGGACCACCGTGGGATTTGGCGATTCCTTGACATTGGCGGTCGTGGGAATGTATGAAAAATTATCCACCCACAATGAAGTGTGGGATGTGCATCATATTGACCGGGAAAAATATGGCTTTGAAAATAGCAACGAAGCCTTCCTGGCAACCGCTCGCAAAGCCATGACCACCGATGTATTTCTCCTCTCTGTGAATGGGGCCACGGAAACGGGGATTATGGTGAATTTGGACGGTACCGGAAATCGAGTAGCTGGTTCTCTCTTCGGTCACAAGAAAGTGTATTTCGTCTTTGGTGTGAATAAACTGGCTCCCACTTTAGAAGAAGCCATCAGCCGGGCTAGAAATATCGCAGCACCGAAAAATGTGGAACGGCATCATTATATGTGTGGTTGCAGCGCCCATGGGGGAGACAAGTGCTACGATTGCGGTGCCCCCGATCGCATTTGCAATGTGCTGGCGATTTACTATAAGAAGATGAGAAATGTGGAGATGGAAGTCATTATCGTGAATGAGGATTTGGGATATTGACAGAAATGCGTAATGCGAAGTGCGTAGTGCGTAGTGGTGGAAGGGGCGCATCAAATTTATAAAGCGCCCAATTTTATATAGGTTATTCAAAATTCCCACCCGTAAAATGGCGATTCATTTCGATGTTATCAAAGAAATACAGATTTATGGTATCATCACTAGCGTCATTTCGACCGGTCGTATTTGTGCAAAGTGACGATACAGAAATAAATAGATTTGTGTCCCTGAGTGGAGAAATCTCTTCAGCACTAGCGGTAAGGGCTTAAAGACAGAAACGGGATTTGTCATCAAGCCTTTATCGCTGGTGCCGCTGAGATTTCTCCACTCAGGGACACAAATTCATTTATACCGTCTTTTCCATTTCGCACAAATACGACCGGTCGAAATGACGCTAGTGATGATACCATAAGTCCGTATTTCTCGAAATAAATCACTACTTTACGGGTGGGAAGCTTAAGTTATAATCTATATAACCTTGATTGCATCGGTATATAATAATTGTGTTTGATATCGAAAATAGCAGAATAATAAACTTTATAAATGCGCGGCGCTATACGAATTGATGCGCCGCCACCTTCATTACGCACTTCGCATTACGCACTCCAGTACGCACTTGTAAGAAAGGAGACAAATATGAACGCTTCCCAGAAAGCCGCCATCCTGTCCGAAGGACCCACGCTCCTCATTGCGGGGCCGGGGACGGGGAAGACCTATACCATCATCCAGCGGGTGCTGCATCTCATCCGGGACAAGCAGGTGAAACCGGAAGAAATCATGCTGGTCACCTACACGGTGAAAGCGTCGAAAGAGCTCACCACCCGTCTCACCAATGAACTGTCTCGCTATGGAATCGAAGTGAATCTCCATGACATGTACCTGGGGACGTTCCATCATATTTGCCGCATGATTTTGAAAGAATTTCGAGAATACACCACGCTGGAGCGAAATTATCTGGAGACCGACCAGTTCGAGCAGAAATACTTGGTCTATGGGCATTTGGGGGAGTTTGAAAAAATTCCAGGCTTCGAGAAAGTGATTTCTGCCGGCTATACCGACAGAAATGGAAATTTCCATGCCAGAAGTCCTTGGTACAAATGCGACCGGATTTGTCACTATGTGGGCGGCATGGCGGAGGAATTGCTGGACCCGGAAATGTTGCGCCGCCAGTTTGGCACGGCCTTGGATGGGCGAGTGGAAGTCTTGGGACGGATGATGATGAAATATGATCGGATTTCGCGAGAAGGCAATTTCCTGGATTACACGAAACTCCAAACTGAAACCTATCGGCTGCTGACCACCTATCCGGTTATCCGACAGCGGTTGCAGCAGCGCATCCGGTATATTTTGATTGATGAATACCAGGACACCGATTTTATTCAGGAGCAACTGATTCAGCTGCTCACGGGCCCGGAGAAACAGGTTTTCGTGGTGGGCGATGATGACCAGAGTATTTATCGTTTCCGGGGTGCTACGGTAGGAAATATTCTGAGCTTTGCGGAGCGATATGGGAAAGACCAGTGTCATATTTTCAAATTGGACACCAATTATCGGTCCACCCAGGGCATCATTGATTTTTGTGCCGGCTGGATGACCCGGCTCAATCCCCATGCGGCCATTTGGAAAAAGGAAACGGGCGGTTACTATCGCTATTTGAAAGGAAAGGTGAAAGCCGGAACGCCGGGGGCGGAACCATCGGTGGTGAAAGTAACCTCTTCGGACCCCCATACTTGGCTATGGAAACTGGCCCAGCTCATTTCTCATCTGAAAGAGGAAAATCAAATTTCCGATTACAACCAAGTGGCGGTGCTGTGGAGTTCGGTGAAAAGCGGGGTGGCCACCCAGTTGCAACAAGAACTGGAGCGACAGGGGATTCCGGTCTACGCGCCGCGGGCGGGCCGTTTCTTCCAGCGAAAAGAAGTGGCCTGGCTCTTGGGCTGCTTGCTCTACTTATTTCCTGGCTTCACAGAGCACATCGAAGAATTTCCTGAAATGGAAGAAACCGAAGGCATCACCTTCACCTATGACAGCTTCGCGGGGATGGCGCGGCAAATGATGATGGCGAAGGGCCATGAAAAGCTGAAGCAATGGCTGGAAATGACCAGAAGTCAAATTGTATCGGACGGGAAATTGCCCTTTTCCCTGCTGGACTTGGTCTATCACATACTGGCACTGCCGCCCTTTTCCGCCTGGATCGACCAGGCCGCCGAAGGGGAATCGGCAGAGGCGAGAAATTTATCCACCATCACCCGGCTCATCAGTCGATTTGGCTATTTTCTACAAGAAAATCATGGGCACGGAAAAGAAACACTGGACGATGTGTACCTTTTCTTTTATCGCTACTTGCGGCTTTGGTTTGAAAATAAAGTGGACGAATACGAAGACGAAGTGCGCTATGCGCCGTCGGGAAAGGTGTCTTTCCTGAATATTCATCAATCCAAAGGCTTGGAATACCCGGTGGTCATCATCGCGTCCTTGGACGAAAATCCCTGGGGCAGCGAAGATTGGATCCCCGAAGTGACCCGGCTGGCTACGGGGCGGACGTCCTATGAGCCGAGAAATCGCTGGAAAGATTTCGATTTCTTGCGGAAATATTACACTGCCTTTTCAAGGGCCGAAAGTTTGCTCGTCCTGGCGACGCAAGTGGTGAATGGGAAAAAGCCGTCCCCCTATTTCCTGAAAGCCTTGCAATCCTTGCCAGAGTACAATGAGCCCCAAATTCCTTACAAGAAAATGCATTTCCGCCCCCTCAAAACAGCCATCTTCAAGCCGCGGTTCTCCTATACCACCCAGGTGGCCCTCTACGAAGAGTGTCCTTTGAAATACAAGTGGAGCCGCATCTATCGTTTCGCATCGGACAAGGGCATGGGGATGCTCTTTGGGGAATTGGTGCACGAAACCATCGAAGACCTGCACCGAGCCGTCCTGCGTGGTGAAGAAGAGGCCCTCTCTCCGGCGGTTATCTACGGTTGGATGATGACCAACTATGCGTCCCTAGCGAAACGGGAAAATACCTGGCTCTCTCAGGAGCAACTAGACGAAGCGTTCCACGAAATCACTTCCTACGCGGACCATCGGAAAGAAGACTGGTGCACCGTGAAAGAAGCCGAACTGCCCCTGGAACTGGTAAAAGACGACTACATCATGGATGGCACCATCGACCTTTTGCAAGGCGAGGGGGACACGGTGGACATCGTGGATTTCAAAACCGGTAAAAAGCCCTCTCTTACCAGTCCGTTATTGGAACATTACCGCGGGCAGCTAGAGGTCTACGCTTACTTGGTGGAAGAAAAATTGAAAAAGAAAGTGGGTCATTTGATTCTCTATTTCACAGGAAGCCAGGACCCAGAAATCCGCTTCCCCGCCTCTCGCGAGCGGGTGGAAGCACGGATTGCCCAATTTGATACCACTGTGCATCGCATCATGGCAGAAGATTTTAATCACAAAGCGAAAGCAGGGGGCGATGGGCAGAGGACAGCCTGTCAGCATTGCGATTGGAAATGGTATTGTTGGAGGAAATAGATGAAGCATCTGGAATGAAGCGGCATATGCGATGCGTTCTGTGGATATACAGGTTGCTCAGGTTGCTCAGGTTGCTCAAGTTACTCAGGGTTCTAAAGGTACAAAGGGTTCTCAAGGTTCTAAAGGTACAAAGGGTTCTCAAGGTTTCTCGAATGAGCCGATGGACGCTGAAATTATCATCGCATTTTTCGCTTAACTTAATGGCATTACCCCGATGGGGGAGACAAAATACGATAGCATGAATTTTGTGAAAGTCAAGACTACTACATAAACAGTAGAAACAACATATATTATCGTATAAAATCAATTGTTTCTAGTTGTGAAAGTTGAATTATTAAGGCTCTCAAGGTTCTAATGACACTAAGGAAACACTGATTTAATCGTTATCTGAAATGATTAAATCAGTGTTTCCTTAGTGTCATTAGAACTTTTTTTTATTACTATGTTCCGAAAATGTAACTTCATTTTACTATATAGATGGAGAGGGAAAACGAAGGCTTTCCGGAATACCTCATTTCTGATGGTGAAATCCAGAAGTACGAACCTTAAGGACTGGATGCATCTGAAGAGAAGCGGTAGAAATTTAAGACTTCCGATTTCCGATCCCAGCCAATCAGCGGGCCCGCAGACGAGCTGAAAATAAAACAAACCACATAAAGAAGCATGGAACCCCCATACTTACAACCAATTCCTGATGTTCAGGCTGCTATGACCGAGCCTAGAGCTAGCACTTCCTCCGGGAAGTTGTGAAAAGCGCTGCTGCCGATTAGCGGTGGTCATCATTATGGTTCATAAGGGAGCCGTGCTTCTTTGTGGTGCATAGTCATTCACTTTGGGACTAGTAAGAAATCCGATTAGCGATTGCTCTCGGTTGTTAGTTGTTAGTTGTTTGTTGTTAGTTGTCAGTTGTTTGAGCCTAACAACAAACAACCAACAACAACCACCAATCCGAGCTCTTTCTATTGAAAAAACGAATTAACGAGCACTCACTAAGTATTTTTTTATTGATATCGCTATTTTTCTAAAACCACAATACATAGTACCGAAAAAAATCCCAATTGACCCTGTCACTTATGACAGGGTCAATTGGGATTTATTTTGGTATACTCAAAGCAATAATAAGTCGTTGTTAAATAGTGGCTGCTCGATAATTCATACGCCCGATGTTTACTGAATATATGCAGCAAAA